>JAABRN010000259.1 GCA_011390855.1 Hydrogenophaga sp.
CCGAATCGGAAAAATCTGCCCCAACGGTGGTCATGTCATGCCTCATCGCCAACAGGTCTATCCATTTGAACCCTCGGAGATGTCCTAACAACTCCCTAGACAATTTCAGATTACCACGGCGCTATCATTTCGCACAAACATTACCTACACGGAGACTCGTTTCTATGACCCAGATCAAACCGGCGGTGCTGGTGGCGCGCGCGATTTTTCCCGAAGTGCTCGACAAGCTTCGCCAGCATTTCGATGTGACCAGCAACGATGGCGACGAACTGTGGTCCCCGCAGGAATTTGCCCAGAAGCTGCAAGGCAAGGCGGGGGTGTTGACCACAGGCGCCGAGCGGGTAGGCCCCGAGTTGCTGGCTGCCTGCCCTGAGTTGCGCATCGCTGCCAACATGGCTGTGGGCTACAACAACTTCGACATTGCGGCCATGACAGCGCGTGGCGTACAGGCAACCAATGCCCCCGATGTGCTGACCGAAACCACCGCCGACTTTGGCTTCGCGCTTCTTATGGCCACGGCCCGCCGCATTGCCGAGAGCGAGCACTACCTGCGCGCCGGCAAATGGACACGCTGGAGCTACGACATGTTTGCCGGGGCCGAGGTGCACGGCAGCACGCTGGGCATTCTGGGCATGGGCCGCATTGGCCAGGCCATTGCCCGCCGTGGTGCCCTGGGCTTTGGCATGAAGGTGATCTACCACAACCGTTCCCGGCTGGATGCCGCCACGGAAGCGGCCTGCCAGGCCCGTTACGTGAGCAAAGACGAACTGCTGCAAACCGCCGACCACGTGATGCTGGTGCTGCCCTACACCCCCGATAACCACCACACCATAGGCGCGGCCGACATAGCCCGCATGAAGCCCACGGCCACGCTCATCAACATTGCGCGCGGCGGCATTGTGGACGATGCCGCCCTGGCGCAAGCCCTGCGCGAGCAGCGCATTGCAGCCGCTGGCCTCGATGTGTTCGAGGGCGAGCCCAAGGTGCACCCTGATCTGCTGACCGTACCCAACGTGGTGCTCACCCCGCACATCGCCAGTGCCACGCTGCCCACCCGGCTTGCCATGGCCATGCTGGCCGCCGACAACCTGATTGGCTATCTGATAGAAGGCAAGGCGCTCACTCCGCTGAACCATCCCGCCAGCGCCTAGGCGACGCCTGCAGCCTAGGGTTTCTCCCTGCTTCCAGATACGTAGTTCCCGCCACCCCGTGAGACAAAATCGGACAGAACCTGAGGCAAAATCTCAGGCCATCATTCCGAATCCTGAATGAGTATTGGGGCGATCTGTTCCGGTGTCCACAAGGCATCCGGCGCTCCCCGGGGGAAAACCCGCACAGACGCGGGGCGCAGGCTCACCACAATAGCCGGTGTGGTTTCTTTCTGTCAGGACCATGACGGTGCACCGCTGCCATAGCGGACTGCAACCGCAATAACGATCAATCACTAGGAGACAACATGACCCAACTGAAGGCTGAAGGCGCCGTTGAAGCCCAACCGGCACGCCGCAAGTTTCTGGGCGCCGCGCTGACCGGTGCCGGTGCCGTGGCGCTGGCCGCCTGTGGCAAGAAGGAGGAGGCTGCACCCGCAGCAGCCACGCAGGCGCCCGCCGTCGCCGTCACCCCGTCCGCCATCGTCATGAAGATGCAGGGCGCCTGGGGTGCCAAGGACATCTTCAACGAGATGGCCGAGGAGTACGTCAAACGCGTCAACGAAATGGCCGGTGGCCGTCTGCGTATCGACTATCTCGTCTCTGGCGCCGTGGTGAAGCCTTTCGAGGTGATGGACGCGGTGAACCGTGGCGTGCTCGATGCAGGCCACCACGTGCCGGTGTACTGGTACGGCAAGAGCAAGGTGGCTTCGCTGTTCGGCTCGGGCCCCATCAACGGCTGCGATGCGCCCCAGACGCTGGCCTGGATTTACCGTGGCGGTGGCTACGAGCTGTACCAGGAACTGCTGCAGCAGTTGCAATTGAATGTGGTGGGCTACTTCGCCATGCCCATGCCCACCCAGCCGCTGGGTTGGTTCAAGACCCCCATTACGGGCGCCGAAGGTTTGAGGGGTCTGAAGTACCGTACCGTGGGTTTGGCCGCCGACCTGATGCAGGAACTCGGTGCCAGCGTGACCCAGCTGCCCGGCGGGGAGATCGTGCCCGCCATGGACCGTGGCGTGATCGATGCCTTCGAGTTCAACAACCCCACCTCCGACCGCCGTTTTGGCGCCCAGGACGTGGCCAAGAACTACATGATGGGCTCCTTCCACCAGGCCATGGAGTTCTTCGAGATCATCTTCAACAAGGCCAAGCACGACGCGCTGCCCGATGACCTCAAGGCCATCCTGCGCTACGCTGCCGAAGCTGCCTCGCAGTCCAACTGGTGGACCGCCATGGACAACTATTCGCGCGACTTCGAGCTGCTGGCCACCGAAGACAAGGTCAGCATCACCCGCACGCCGCGTTCCATCTTCGAGGCACAGATGAAGGCCTGGGACGTGATCAACGAGCGTCTGTCCAGCGAAGACCCGTTCTTCAAGCGCGTGGTGGAAAGCCAGAAGGCCTGGTCCAAGCGCGTGGCCAAGTACATGTTCTTCAACGAAGCCGATTACAAGGTCGGCTACGAGCACATCCACGGCAAGCTCGGCTTCTAAAGCCTTGCCCCGCGCCCGCGGTTCGCTGCGGGCGGCACCACAGAAGGGAGGCCACAGCCTCCCTTCTGTTTGGTCACCCACCGTGTTCAACGGGAGCCCCCCATGATCCACAGCGTCATCAGACACATCGACCAGCTCAACAAGGCGATAGGCCACGCCTTTGCGTGGTGCATCGTCATTCTCATACTGGGTATCAGCTTCGAGGTGTTCATGCGTTACGCGCTGAATGCCCCCACCAGCTGGGCCTTCGACTTCAGCTTCATCCTCTACGGGTCGCTGTTCCTCATGTCGGGCGCCTACACGCTGTCGCGCGGTGGTCACGTGCGCGCAGACATCTTCTACCGCACCTGGAAGCCGCGCAACCAGGCCAGGCTGGAGTTGCTCCTCTATTTCATCTTCTACTTCCCCGGCGTGCTGGCGCTGGTGTTTGCCGGCTGGCAGTACGGCAGTGATGCCATGCGCATCCGCGAGGTGAGTGTGAACAGCCCGGTGGGTGTGCCCATCTGGCCACTCAAGATGCTGATCCCCGTAGCCGGCGTTTTGTTGACCTTGCAGGGCATTGCCGAGGTGCTGCGTTGTGTGCTGTGCCTCAAGAACGGCGAATGGCCTGCGCGGCTCCATGATGTGGAGGAGATGGAAGATGCGCTGCAGCACAGCCCTGAAGCGGCTGCAGCGGCCGCCGGGATCGCTGCGCTGGCTGT
>JAABRN010000260.1 GCA_011390855.1 Hydrogenophaga sp.
GTTCACGGACGATGGGCTCCTGATCGAATCCGCCATTTACCGCGCTGCGGTGCGCAACAAGGCGCAGCTGGCCTATGACGCAGTGTCGGCATGGATCGAAGGCAATCGCGAACTGCCTCAGCCCGCACGACAGGTTCATGGGTTGGACATGCAGCTGCGCGCCCAGGACGGTTTGGCGCAGAAGCTGCGGGTGCTGCGGCGCGCCGAAGGTTCGCTGGAGTTCGAGTCCTTCCAGCCCCGGGCACAGTTTGACGGCGAGCGCATCACCGACATCCGTCAGCAGCCTCAGAACCGGGCGCGGCAGCTGATCGAAGAGTTCATGATCGCCACCAACGGCTGCACCGCACGTTACCTGTCCGCGCATGGTGGGATGGCGCTCAGTCGCGTGGTGCGATCGCCCGAACGCTGGCAGCGCATCGTCGATGTGGCGCACAGCTATGGGGTGAAACTCCCCGGCCAGCCCGATGGCAAGGCGCTGGAGGCCTTTCTGGCGCGGCAGCACCGCGAGGATCCTTTGCGCTTTCCTGACCTGTCGCTGGTGATCGTGAAGCTTATGGGTTCTGGTGAGTACGTGGTGGAACGCTCTGGCGACGCACCCATTGGTCACTTCGGTCTGGCGGTGCAAGACTACATGCATTCGACCGCACCCAATCGCCGTTTCCCGGATCTGATCACACAGCGTCTGGTCAAGGCTTCGCTCGCGGGGGGACGTTCGCCTTATTCTCAGGTCGAGCTGGTGGATCTCGCTGCCCATTGCACCGAGCAAGAGGATGCTGCCCAAAAGGTAGAGCGTCAGATGCGAAAGTCGGAAGCGGCGCTCCTGCTGCACTCGCGCATCGGACAGCGGTTTGATGGCCTGGTCACCGGTGTCAGCGACCGCGGGGTCTGGGTGCGCATCTTCGAACCACCCGTAGAGGGCCGGTTGAGCGGTGATTTGCCGGCGCTCAAGGTGGGCAAGTCGGTGCGCGTGCGGCTGATCTCGACCTCAGTGGAGCGCGGCTTCATCGACTTCGCGCTCGAGCATTGAGCACAATGCCTGACCCTCACGCAAGGGGAGCGCTCTGTCAAATCATGGCCTGCAAGCGCGCGAGACTTTCCGCGTAGCGGCTGTGGAGCAGGGCGTGGGTCAGCTCCATCAACAGCACGGTCTTGCCAACGCCCACACCGCCGAACATGGCGGCCTTGCTGTCCAGCGCCAGTCGCGCGAGCGGGTCGATATTTTGATGTCAGTCTCGGACACCTCGACCGCAGCGCGCCGCTTGGACAGCGGCAGTGGCGCCTGGTGGATGACGCGTCGGGGAGCGTCGTCCCCAATGGCGGCGGCGCCATCACCGGGCGGACCCAGCACATTCACCAACCGTCCGTGCAGTGCCTCTCCCACTGGCACCGCCAGCGGTGCACCGGTGTCACGCACCGGCGCTTGGCGCGCCAGACCCAGGGTTTCCTGCAATGCGACGGTGCGCACTGTGTGCTCGTTCAGTGCGGCCTCCACCTCCAGCACCAGCGGCAGCGTTTCGTCCCACAGCACATCCAGTGCGTTGTGGATGGCGGGTAGCGGGCCTGTGTCGAAGCGCACATCAACCACGCCACCGCTCAGGGCCAATACGCGACCAAGCGCCGCCGCTTGCTGCATCGGTTCGGTCGGGGGCGCTGGCTTGAGCCTGTTCGTGGACGGGAAGTGGTCAGGCAGATGTCTCGGCGATCCAGCGTGCAATCGGTGGCCAGTGTTCTGACAAGGTGCGAGCACCCATGAAGAGACCAATGTGGCCTCCCGCGACTGTCTCCTGTCTGATCTGGTCTGCCGGCGTGCCCACGAGTCGTGCCGCGTTCAGCACCTGCTCCGGGGTGGTGATGTCATCGTCCCGACCGGCTAGCAGATAGAGCGGACAAGTGATGTCGTTCAGATCAATCTTGCGGCCCAGGCCGACGAACTGGCCCTTGGCGAGCCGGTTATCCTTGAACAGTTGCTGGATCACCTGCAGGTACCAGCGACCTGGCAGGTCGATCGGATTTTCGTACCAGCGGCTGAAGGTTTCCTGCTTGGCCAGATAGCCAGCGTCGTCGACGTGTTCATACAGGTCGAGGTGGTCCAGCATGTAGTTTTGCGCCGGGTGCATGTTCTTCCAGCCCTGCAGCATGAACTTCCCTTTCATCAGGCCGCCGCCCAGCTCCACCAGTTCTTCATAGAAGGACGCTGGGGAGGCATGCACCATCTTGCGAATCGGTCCGTGTCCTGCATCTGTGTCGATGGGCGCCCCGGCGAGGACCAGGCTGTTCACTTTCTCGGGGAAGCGAGCTGCTAGCATGGCTGAGACCCACCCACCTTGGCACAGCCCTACCAGGTTCACTCGCCCGCCAAGATCGTCGATGGTCACCACCATCTCAGCCAGGTAGTTGTCGATGTCCAGATCTTTCATGTCGGGGCTGGCCGATTTCCAGTCTGTCAGCGCCACGTGGCTGCATCCGTTGGCCAGCAAAGTCTCCACCAGACTCTGGCCTTTGTGATAGTCGGCAATCATGGCAGTGTGTCCTGCGTGCGGCGCGTCCACCAGTGTGGGCATGCCGACCGGCGACCCGTATTCGCGCAGCACCATGGTGCGTAGGTCGAGCCGTGTGCGATGAGGGGTCGCCAGCTTGGGTCGTTGATGGTCGTGGATACGAATCTCTTCCTCGACGAATTTGAGATTCTTCGCGTAGAGCGCCGAGCCTTGCTGAATCAAGGCGCTGGCCATAGCCATGGGCCAGAACGCTGGAACACTCAACCAAGCATTGCCGCTTTGTTCAACGGGCGCGGTATGTGCTTCAAACGTCTTAGTCATCGAACCATTTTGTCACTCAAGATGAATGGCAGCCTTAAGCTGCATCAAGGGAATAGTCGTGGCAAGAAGGGATCGATCAATCGCTCAGCAGCGCAAACGTCAGACCGGCCTTGGCCTGCAGTCGCCGCTGAAGTGTGAGCCCCATGGCCGCGCCCGGGGTCCACACGCCGCCAGGCGTCATCTGGCGGTCCACCTCATTCGCCAAGCAGAGCGCGCTCTCGGCGATCAGCTTGCAGGTGGAGCCATAGCCGGGGTCGCGGTCGCCCTTGACCGTGGCGCTCAGCGTTTGGCCGCTAGCGGTCTGGCCTACAAACAGCACTTCGTAGTGCCCGGTCTCGCGTTGATGTTTGTTCGGGCCCTCGCCCGGCTTCGGTAGGGCAAATCGGCGGATCAGTGCCCGGGTCGGGCCGATGGCGAGCAACACGTTTTGAATTTTGGTGTTGCGCGCCATCTTTTTGGCCCGCTGCTCGCCCTTGCTGCCCTTGCCGGTGAGCATGCGCTCGCTGTAGACAAAGTCGGTGCCCC
>JAABRN010000261.1 GCA_011390855.1 Hydrogenophaga sp.
TCCACCAGCGCCGAACTGTTACCCGCCGTCTGCACGCCACCGGCGTACACCGAGCGCAGCTTGGCCAGTGCTTCCACCGGTGAGGAACGAGGGTGCGTGTCCTGTGCCACCTGGTCCACCTTGCGTGGCAAGCGGATGCCGCGGGTGTGGTAGCCGTCCAGCACAAAGTCTTCGTTGACCACCGGCACGATCTCGCCCGCATGGAAACCCTCGGCCTGTGCCTTGAGCGCGAGTTCGAAAGAACGTGCGGCGTAGGTGTCCACATCGGCACGACTGATCCCGTACTTCTTCGCCAGGTTCTCGGCGGTCTCGATCATGGTCACCGGGCCAGCGGTGTCGTTCAGCGCTTCCACCAGAAAGTCCTTGAACTCCACTGGCGCACCCAGCTTGAAGCCGGTGCGGTGGGTGTAGGCGGCAATGGGGTTGCGGGTCATCGACTCGGTGCCCACCACCAAGGCCAGCTCGGCGTAGCCCAGCGCGATCTGGTCTGCCGCCTGGCGGAACAGCTCGAAGCCGGTGCCGCAGATGCGCTGCACCAGGATCGAAGGCACGGTCATGGGCACGCCCGCGTACAGGCCGATGTGGCGCGGCAGCACGAAGGCATCAAAATCGGCCTGCGCCATGGAGCCGGTGATCACCGAATCCACGTCGGCGGCCAGCACACCGGCGCGTTCGATCACGGCACGCGCTGCTTTGATGCCCATGTCGGTGGGCGACAACGCGCCAAAGGCACCGCAGTAATCCACCATGGGTGTGCGCACGCCATCGACCAGCCAGGTGTTGGCAAATTGGGCAGCAAAGTGCTTCATTTCAAGCGCCCTTTCCACTGTCGGTCACACGAATCACGGTTGCGTAGCCGCTGTCACCGGCCGCACAGCCGGTGAACAGGCCCACGCCACCGCCGCGAAGCACCAGCTCTTCAATCATTTCAATGATGGCGCGCATACCCGTGGGCGCCTGCGGGTGACCCCAGATGATGGAGCTGCCATAGTTGTTCATCTTCTGCCAGGCGAAGCCAGTGTCGCGTGCCAGCGCGATGTCGTTCACCGCGAACGGGTTGTGGGTCTTGATGACGTCGATACCGCCAATCTCCAGGCCGGCGTTTTTCATCGCGTTCATCGCTGCAGGCGAAGGCGCCATGGGCATGTAGCCCGCCTCCACGCGGGCCATGCCGAAGCCCAGGATCTCCACTTCAACGCCTTTGTCGGTGGCCGCTTCGCGCGCCCGTTCGCGGGTGGTGACGATGGCGCCCGCGTTACCGTCGGCCGGGTGGGTCTGGCCACCGAAGGTGATGGTGCCACCCTCTTTCACCGGCTTGAGTTTGGCCAGGCCTTCGGCTGTGGTGGGAAAGATGCCCTCGTCCACGCCCAGCGTGCCGGTCTGTTTGCGGAATTTTGAATCCGACAGCGGCACGTCCACCATGTACCGCTTCTGGAAGGCGCGGTCATGCACCAGCGCCTGCAGGTACTGCTGATAGCGGTGCAACTTCAGCTCGTGCTGTTCTGCGGTGCTGATGCCGTAGCGCGCGGCCACGTTCTCGCCGGTCTGCAGCATGGGGTTCTTGGCATAGGGGTCGTGGCCCATGTTGTCCGGCACCCAGTTCTCGGTGATGCCGTAGCCACCCGTGCCGGTGGGGTCCGGGTAGATCACCACCGGGCCATTGGACTGGCGGTCTGCCATGACCAGCAGCGCGCACTGCGCGGTGCCACACACCACTTCCTGCGCCGCCATTTGTAGCGCACGCACGCTGGTGGCACAGGCTTGCTGCACCGTGGGGCCGGCCACGCGGTCGATGCCCATGAGTCCGGTCACATAAGGCAGGCCGTAGAAGCTGCCCTTTTGCGGGTTCGTGATGCCCAGCAGACCCAGGTCGATCTGGGCCATGTCGAAGCCTCGTGCTTCCAGCGCCTGCTTGCCCACCGTGGCGGCCAGCGGCAGCGCGTTCATGTTCGCCAGCGACCCCTGCCATTTGGCAAAAGGCGTGGACCAGTAGATACCGTAGGGAATGAACGCTTGCATGTTTGTCTCCAGGGGGATTGAAATAGCGTCAGCCGGTGTGCTTCTTTCTGAAAAAACACCCATCAGTACAAACCCTAGGTTGCCTGATCCATCGTTGTGCCCGGCTGTATTTGGTTATAGACTATAACGAGATTGAACCGCCAACGCAATGGCCAGAAGCAAGGAAAACCAATGACGACCACACGCATGACCGACGAACTTTCACTTGAAATCCGGGGCGCTGTGGCGTTGATCCGGCTGACCCGACCAGCCAAGCGAAACGCCATCAACGACTCGCTCGTGCTGGCCCTGCGCAATGTCTTCGAAACCCTGGGCCCGGAAGTGAAAGCCGCAGTCATTGAAGGCGAAGGCGAGCATTTCTGCGCCGGCCTGGACCTGAGCGAAATCAGCGAGCGCGACGCGGTTCAAGGCATGCACCATTCGCGCATGTGGCACAAGGCGCTCGACGCGGTGCAGTTCGGGCCCGTACCGGTGGTGTCTGCCTTGCACGGCGCGGTGGTGGGCGGTGGACTGGAACTGGCCAGCGCGACCCACATCCGCGTGGCAGACGAGTCCACCTTCTACGCGCTGCCCGAAGGCTCGCGCGGCATCTTCGTGGGTGGCGGCGGTTCGGTTCGCGTGCCGCGCCTGGTGGGTGTGGCCCGCATGACCGACATGATGCTGACCGGCCGTGTCTACAACGCACAGGACGGCGAACGCGCCGGTTTCGCCCAGTACCTGGTGCCAGCCGGTCAGGCCCTGGCCAAGGCCATGGAGCTGGCCGAGAAGATCGCGCAGAACGCGCCCACCACCAACTTCGCACTCACCCATGTGCTGCCCCGCATCGCCGACCAGACGGCCGATCACGGCCTGATGACCGAAGCCCTCATGGCCGCGATCGCGCAGTCGGCGCCCGAAGCGAAAGAGCGCGTGAAGGCCTTTCTGGAAGGCCGGGCCAACAAGGTCCGTAAAGACTGAGACTGGGAACGAGTCCGACCAGACCCCAATCGGGGTCGACGTATTTTGACAAGCGACGCATGGAGACAAGGCAATGAGCAGCGCATCCCCCCAGCCAAAATACCGCCCGATGGCTTTCGGCGTGCCCCGTGTCCTGATGCGGGAGGGCGCCAGTGGCGTGCGCTACCTGCGCGGCGAACCCGAGCTGGATGCCTATGCCGCCACCATGGGTGAACGCCTGGCACACTGGGCCAAGGTCGCCCCTGACCGCACCCTGTTTGCCCGGCGCGCGCGCCACGCAGACGGCAGCGCCGGCGACTGGCAGCACCTGAGCTTTGCACAGGCACTTGATGGCGCCAGGCGCATCGGACAGGCATTGATCGACC
>JAABRN010000262.1 GCA_011390855.1 Hydrogenophaga sp.
TGCAGTTGCTGTCTGAAGGACGTGCAGTGCCCGAGCAAGGCCGTGAGGCCAGAAGAGGGTGTTTCGGGGTCTTGTCTTGAAGACCCGCTCCCGCTTGCTGGTCTTGGCGGTGATGCTGTTCACCGTGCTGGCGGCCAGCGTGTTGTGGTTGCAAGCCGAGCGTTCGCGGGATCAGCTTCGCGAGCAGGTCATGCTGCAAGCAGAGAAGCGCAGCCTGCACCTGGCAGACGCCATGGCAGGACAGGTGGGGGTCCTGATGAGCATGCTCGATCTGGAGTTGCTGGACCTGCGCCGCGAATGGTTGCGCGACCCGGTGCTTTTTGACCCCATAGCCCGCACCGTGCTGAATGCCTTGCCAGCGGGCCTGGTCAGTCACGCCAGCGTGGTGGATGCCGACGGCTACCTGATCTACAACAGCCTGGGGCAGGAAGATCTCACTTACATGGGTGACCGCGCGCATTTTCTGGCGCAGAAAGCTGGTGGCGACGAGATGCACATTGGCAAGCCCGTTGCTTCTCGTCTGGTGGAGCAATGGGTTTTCATCGTCAGCCGGCCCATCCTGCGAGACGGTGAGTTCAGCGGCGTGATCCAGATGATGGTGTCGAGCGAGGCAATGGCGAAAAAACTGGCCGCCTTGCAGCTCTCAGACCAGGATGTGGTTGCCTTGATGCACAGCGACGGCACGTTTCTGGCGCGCAGCCGCGGCAATGCCGGTGCCATGGGTGCACAGGTGGCATCTGACCGGCCCTATGTGCAGGACCCCAGTCTGAAGCGCGGCAGCTACCGCGTCAAAGGCCATGTGGACGATGTGGAACGCACCTACGGCTGGCATCGCATCGACCCTCACGGACTGGTGGTGGCCATTGGCTTGTCGGACGCGGCTGTGATGGCGCCCCTGATCCCCGCCATGCAGCGCGGCCGGGTGGTGATGGCCACGCTGGCGGCGCTGCTGTTCATCTGTGGCGGACTCATCAGCGTGCTCCTGATGCGCGTGGCTCGAAATCAGGCCGCAGCTGCGGCCAGCGAAGCGGTGCGCTTGAGGCTGTTCGAGAGCTCTCATGTGCCCATCATCGTGATGGACGCCAGGACCGGTCGAATCATTGACTGCAACATGGCGGCCTGCCGCATTTATGGTTACGAGCGCCGTTCCGATGTGCTGGGCGCAACGCCAGCGCTCTTCTCCACACCGACGCAGTACGACGGCACGCCTTCCAAGCAAATGGCCCGCGTTTTCATTGCTCAAGCCTTCCAGACAGGCTCAAACGTGTTTGACTGGCGCCATCAGCGGCCTGACGGCACCCAGTGGGACGGCAAAGTGAACCTCATGTGCTTTGAGTCCGAAGGGCGTAACCTTCTGCAGTTCACCGTGCAGGACATCACCGAAAGCCGCCAGGCCGAGGCTGCACTGAAAGACAGCGAAGCCCGGTTGAAGGAAGCGCAGCGGCTGGCCCATGTGGGCAGTTGGGAACTCAGCTCAGCCACAGGCAAAATTCTCTGGTCTGACGAGACCTACCGCATCTTCGAGGTTGATCCGGCCACGTTCGAAGTGACTTACGAGAGTTTCATTTCCCTCACGCACCCAGAGGACCGGGACTGGGTGGTCAACGTGTACCGTGAGGCAACGCGGGCTCGGCGGCCTTTCGATTTTGTGCACCGCTTGCTGCTACCAAACGGCCGCGTGAAGCATGTGCGCGAAACGGGGGTGAGCGAATTTGAGAAAGACAGGCTGGTGCGCAGCGTTGGCACGGTGCAGGACATCACCCAGGTACAAATGGCCGAAGAAGCGCTCAAGCGGCTGAATGAAGAGCTGGAGCAACGTGTGGCCGATCGCACGCGCGAAATGACGGTGCTCAACCGCGATCTGGAGGCCTTTGCGTACAGCGTCTCGCACGACCTGCGCACGCCCCTGCGCAGCATCGATGGCTACGCGAGTCTGCTCGACGCGGACTTCGGCGATCAGATCAGCGGTGAGGGGCGGTCCTACCTGGAGCGTATCCAGCGATCAGCGCGCCGCATGGGACAGCTGATCACCGACATGCTGACCATGGCACACCTCAGTCGCGCCGATCTGCAGTGCGAACGCGTTGACCTCAGCGAACTGGCGCGGTCTGTGGTGGCCGATATCGTGGGCGACGGCGAGGCCGTGCGGTCGGTCGAATGGCACATTGAAGACGGCTTGATCGTTCAGGCAGACCCGGGCCTCATGCGGGTGGTGTTGCAGAACCTGCTGGGCAACGCCTGGAAGTACACCGGCCAGACGCCGCAGGCGCGCATCAGCTTTACCCGGCAGTCGAATGATGATGGCAAGCCGGAATTCTGCGTGCAAGACAACGGCGCGGGGTTCGACATGGCCTACGCCGACCAGTTGTTCCAACCCTTCAAGCGCCTCCATGCTCACCACGAATTCGAAGGCACGGGGGTGGGGCTCGCCACTGTGCACCGGATCATCGAGCGCCATGGCGGTCAGATGCGTGGGGAAGGCAAAGTGGGACAGGGCGCCGTGTTCTGCTTCCTGTTGCCCGCGACTGCTGACCGAGGGTGACTTTTTCGTTTGCGGTGCAGCGCTTTCGCACACCGTGGGTCAGGCGCACTGCGGGCGCCCTGCCGCATTGAGGTGATGGGGTCTCCGCAGAAAAGGAAAAGACTTCTCTCGAACATCGAGCCGCTGCAGCGCATCACAGACTGCGGCCTTCGCCAGCTTCTTCCACCGTCTGACCGTCGCGGATGTGGTAAATCCGCTTGAAGGTCGGAATGATCTTCTCGTCGTGCGTGACCACGATGATCGCGGTCTGCGCTTGTTGCGCCATCTGATTCAGGATGCGCATCACGCCCAGCGCGCGTTCGCTGTCCAGTGGTGCGGTGGGCTCGTCGGCCAGGATCACCGGCGGCTTGTTGGCCAGGGCTCGCGCAATCGACACGCGTTGCTGCTCGCCACCCGAAAGTTGCGAGGGTTCGGCCTTCGCGCGGTGCTGCACGTCCAGCGCGGTGAGCAACTCCAGCGCGCGTTCACGCGCCCTGGCATTCGGCTGTCCGGCGAGCATGGGCATCAGGGCCACGTTGTCGGTCACATCCAGGAACGGAATCAGGTAGGGGGCCTGAAACACGAAGCCGATGCGGTCGCGCCGCAACGCGCGCAAGTCGCGCGAGATCCAGCCGTTGTCGTAGATCACCTCGTCACCCAGCGTCATCCTGCCGCTGGTGGGTTCGATGATCGCCCCCAGGCATTTCAGCAGCGTGCTCTTGCCAGAGCCCGAGGGCCCGACCAGGCCAACGACCTCGCCGGGGGCCACCTGCATGTTCACGTGTTTCAGCGCCTCCACAGCGGTGTCGCCGCTGCCGTAG
>JAABRN010000263.1 GCA_011390855.1 Hydrogenophaga sp.
CATGAAGCCCAGGGACAGATCACTCATTGACCAGCCCTCCGCGCGCTGGTGCGTTCAGGCTGCTGC
The DNA here is from genome assembly GCA_011390855.1 of Hydrogenophaga sp. Lineage (GTDB taxonomy): Bacteria > Pseudomonadota > Gammaproteobacteria > Burkholderiales > Burkholderiaceae_C > Hydrogenophaga. Next base: position 67 of record JAABRN010000263.1, read on the forward strand.
GAAGGTCATGCCATGCCAGCAGCGCGTATTGCAGCGCCGCCAGCCCCGCACCCAGCACCACCACGAAGCGCATCGGCCAGGTAGGAAAGGTGAACACGCCTTCAATGCCGAGGAACTCGTCATTCGTCCACGACCGCATGGCAATCGGCCATGTGGCGTAAGCGATCACGCCGCAGGCAAAGATGCCGAACAGCGAGAACAGCGCCCGCAAGCGCAGTGCAGCCCGCGGATGGCTGAGCAGGAACGGATCGAGAAACAGATCTGCCCGGCTCATGCGCCCGTGCCGCAGGGTGCTGGGCAACTGAAGAAACACGATGATGATGATCGAAGCCGCCACCATCTCGGCCACGCCATCGATGGGCTGGTTGAACGCGTTGCGCATGAACACGTCGGCACACATCAGCAACATCACCGCCGCAATCACCAGCGACCCCACCCCGTTGAGCCCGTCCACCAGATACCCGAACGGACTGCTCGGCGCCGACGGCGGTGGCCCTTCATCGAGATTGGTATTGGCTTCGTAACTCATAAGGCAAGGCCTTTTTCAGAACACACGATATGGCGGAGCGCCAGGGACGATTTCCAGGGTCACCAAGGAACCGGCTTTGCCGGGCCGTTGGTGATGCCCCCTGAGGGGGTGACGCCGCAGGCGGCGCAGGGGGGAACCATCTCCCGGCTTGGCCGGGCCGCTGGTGGTGCCCCCCTTCAGGGGGGTGCGGCGTTAGCCGCGCGGGGGGTAGCGTAGCCCTGCGGCGCGGGGGGTAGCTCAGCTCACAGCCCCTTGTCCCAATCGCGCAGCGGCTTCGCACCGCGCTTGCGCAACTCTTCCATGTAGGTCTTCACGATCTGTGCCGACGGTCCGCGCGACGCATTGGCCTTGGTCCATTCGGCGGCAATGTCGGGCATGGTGGTGGCCCACTTCTCGCGCTCACCTGGCGCCATGGGTGCCACCTTGACCGGCACGCTCTGGCTGGCGCCCTGTGTCTCGATGGACTTCAGTGCCGCCTCATAGCGCTGCATGAGCGTGTCGCCCAGCGTCTTGGAATACATCAGACCCACGTCCTTGATGATTTTCTGGACGTCGGGGGGCAGCGCGCCGAAGCTGTCCTTGTTCATGGCCATGCCGCCGTTGTAGAGCGCGCCGATGTCCACGGTCGTCACATAAGGGGCCACTTCGTAAATCTTGTTCGGCAGGATGCCGGTGGAAATGGAGATCGTGCCCTCGCTCACGCCGGTCTGGATGTCGGTGTAGTAGCTGGTGAGCGAACCATCCACCGCCACAGCGCCCGAGCCCTTGAGCCACAGGCCCACCGCACCCGGCGCCGAGATTTTCTTGCCATTCAGATCGGCGTAGGTGGCAATCGGTGTTTTGGTGAACAGGTGGTAGGTGTCCACGCCACTGGCGCCCAGGAACACCACGTTGTTGCGGTCCCATTCGGCCTTGAGCGCCGGTACCTTTTCGTTCATCTCATTGGCCACCTCCAGTATGGTTCGCACGTCGCCCGTGACAAACGGCGTGACGGTGGCGAACTGGGTCAATGGCATCTTGGCCGACTCCAGGTTGGCAAACACCCATCCGATGTCGGCAATGCCGGACCCCACGCTGGTGAGTGTGGCGTTCATCTTGTAGAGCTGACCGCCGTAGGCCTCTTTCCATTCGATCTTGTAGCCCTTGTTCAGCGCTTCCACGCGCTTGGTCACCTCCGGGATGAACAGCGTGCTCATCAGGCCCACCCAGGGCAGGGTGGCGGGGTGGCTGGAGGCCACGGTGAGTTTGAAGGTCTGCTGGGCCTGGGCCGCGCCGTGCATGCCGGCGGCCATCAGGGCGGTGGCCAAGGCGGTGGCCACGAAAGTGCGCTTTTTCATCATGTGTTTGTCTCCTGTTGTGTGGGCCTGTTCAGGCCATGGGTAAAACTTCGGTCGAGCGGGTGAGCGGTGGTGTCTGTGTCTGCACAGGGTTGAGAACAAAATCAAAGTCCAGGCTGAAGTGGCCGTCCGGCTGTTCCACCCAGTCGGCCACCAGCGACTGGCGCACGCCAAACACGGCGTCCGAATCGAGGTAGGGGTCGCCATTGCGGAACACATGCGTGACCAGCGTCTGGTAGCCTGGCGCCTGGATACGGAAGTGCAGATGCGCCGGCCGCCAGGGGTGGCGCCTGGTGGCGCGAAGCATCTCGCCCACCGGGCCGTCGTCGGGAATCGGGTAGGGCTCGGCCACGACGCTCTGGAAGTGGAAGCTGCCATCGGCCCCACTGCGGAGCACGCCACGCCCTTGCGCATGCGCCAGGTCTTCGCGCTGCACGTCGTACTTGCCTTCGGCATCGGCCTGCCAGACGTCGATCACGGCGTCGGCCACAGGTGACCCATCCAGCGCGCGCACGCTGCCGCGCACCACGCAGGGCTTGCCAGGTGCGCCGTTGGCCACGTCAGCGCCGTGCTCGAACTGCGGTGCCCCTTCCACGTGGAAGGGGCCAAACACGGTGGCTTCTGTGCAGCCTTTGGGTTTGTCGTTGTTCAATGCCACCGTGAGCATGGACAGGCCCAGCGTGTCAGAAAGCAGAATGAACTCCTGGCGCTGGTCGTCACAGGTGTGGCCTACCCGGGTGAGAAAGTCGATGCCATAGGCCCACTCGGCCTCGGTGAGCTTGACCTCACGTGCGAAGGCGTGCAGGTGCTGGACCAGACTGGTCAGGACCTGTTTCAAACGCGGGTCCGGCGTTTGCGCCAGACGCGCAATCACCGCTTGCGTGATGTTGTACTGATCGAGGTTTCGCACCTTTGTCTCCTGCAGGCGGCGCGGGCCGCCCGGTGAGATCACAATGTAGGTTGCAGGGCAAAGAATGAGAATGCCGAGGACTGAAAAGACTTTTCCGGCACGCGAAACAACCAAGGCCTGTTCACACTGCTTTTCCAAGATGCGGGAAAACAGTGTGAACAGGCCCGAGACAACAATGGACCGCTGGACCGAAATCGAACTGTTTGTGCAAGTGGCCGAGACCGGCAGCATGAGCCGCGCCGCCGAGGCGCTGAACCTCTCCAATGCCAGCGCCAGCCGCCACCTTGCTGCTCTGGAAGAGCGCCTGGGGGTGCGCCTGGTGGAGCGCAACACGCGCCGTCTCTACCTGACAGAAACCGGACAAGAATTCTTTCAGCGTGCCAAGGGCATCCTCGGTGATCTGCGCGATGCAGAATCCACCGTCAACGCTGCCGCGCTCAATCCCACCGGCGTGCTGCGCGTGACGGCTTCGCTGAGTTTTGCGATGCACCACA
>JAABRN010000264.1 GCA_011390855.1 Hydrogenophaga sp.
GTGAAGGCCGCCTGGTGCAACAACTTGCGGCGAGGACGGGTCAGTGCCGCCGCCACCACCTCCTGCACCAGGGCATGGCGAAACGCCACGGAAGCCCCCGTCGACACCGTCGATTCACCCTCGCCACCCTGTTCATCGCTCTCCACGGCGGCGCCGGTTGGTACCAGGAGACCAGACGCGCAAGCCAGCCGCAGGTGCAAGTCCACGTCGGCCACCGTCGCACCCAGCATGGCGGCCAGCGTTTCGGCTGTGACCACTTCGCCGAGGATCGCCATGCCTTCCAGCGTCGATTTGGCAGCGGTCGGCAACCGGTCCACCCGTGCGCCGATCACGGCAGCGATCGAGGCCGGCACCCGCAGTTCGGCGTCGGTTCCCTGAAAGCGGTAGTCGCCCGGCGATCCCATCAACCCCCCTGTGTCCACCATCGTCAGGCTCATCTGCTCCAGAAAGAACGGGTTGCCATCGGCGCGTTCAATCAGCGTGGGCACCACCGCATTCAGCGACGCGTGACGGCCCAGCAGCGAAGTGGCCAGTGCCTCCATGTCGCGCTGCGTCAGCGGCGCCACCCAGACCTCTTCGAACCAGACCGGATCAGCCCAGCGGTGCACAAAATCCTGCCGGTAGGTGGCGCACAGCAGCACAGGCAGTTCGTCGAGCTTGCGCCAGAGGACTTCGAGCATGCGCAGGCTGTCGCGATCGGCCAGGAACACGTCTTCCACCACGATGAGCAGCGGCCCATTGATCAATCGGCCCGCGATCAGCCAGATCAAGGCCTCGCCGATTCGGGCACGTCGCTGCCCGGGCGTGAGGGCCAGCCAATCTGGTGGCAGCGCGCCCAGGTCGAGCAGGTCCATGGCCGCCGGCACGTGCCGCTGCGCGGCCACACCCCAGGATGCCAGCGCGTCGCGCGCCATGTCGCGCTCACGCTCGGGGTCGATGTCTTCGCGCAAACCCATCAGGGCGCGCATCAGGTCGGCCAGTGCACTGTAGGGAAGGTGATTGGTGTATGAACGGATCGACATCCCGCACACATCGAACCCCATGGCCCGGGCATCCACACAGAATCGCGCCACCACCCGCGACTTGCCAATGCCCGCGTCGCCACGCACACCAAGCACACGCATGCGCCCGTTGACCACCCGGGTGGCCACGGCGCTCATGGTTGTCAATATGGCCTCACGACCCACCAGCGGCGACAGGTGGCGTCGCTTGGCCAGCGGCGCTGCCGCCGAGCGCTGGCTTTCCAGCACCAGTTCGTGAAGCTCCACCGGCTGTTCAAAGCCCCGGATGGGACGCAGCCCGATCGCGCGCGATTCCAGTTCGCCATCCAGCAAGCGCACGGTGGCACCGCTCACCAGCACCCCTCCGGGGGGAGCCAGTTGCTCCAGGCGTGCCGCCAGGTGAATCGCCGCACCATCGAGCCGGTGGTGCGATGTGAGCAGGTCGTTGATGGACCCCACCACCACCTCGCCAGAATGGATGCCGATGCGCACTTGCGTGCCAGCATCCTCTTTGCCTGCGCCCTGTTCTCGCGTGCGCCGCTGCACCGCCAGAGCCGCCAGGCAGGCGCGAAGGGCGTGATCTTCCTGTGCGATGGGTGCGCCAAACACGCCGACCAGTCCATCGCCCTGCAAACGGTGCACGGAACCGCCGTAGGTTTCAACGGCCTCGGCCATGGTTTTGAGGGCGCGATCCAGAAAGCCCTGTGCCTCCTCGGGGTCGGCCCGGGCCACATGGGCGGTGGAACCACACAGGTCGGCAAACAGCAAGGTCACGAACTTGCGTTCAGCCAGCGTGTCTTCGAACTGAAACCCGCAATGCGCACAAAAGCGGTCACCCTTGCGCCGGGGGTGCTTGCACCGCCCACAGACGCCAACACCGCTGCCATTCGGGCGCCGATCAAGGCTTTTCGCACGGGATGGATCGGACGCGGGGCGGGGCATGCGTGGGTGGCGTTCCAGGGGTCGAACGGGCCGCTCTCTTTTGCAGGCAAAGCGACAACTGCATCATTCTGTTTCATTATGTTTGACCGAGACCGGGCGGGCAAGCCCTGCGCAGGCCATCCGGGGAGGAGGAACACCGATTGCCCCGTCACGTCAGGAGCGCCAACCACCGTGAACCACATCGCCTACCAGCCAAGCTTTGATCCCACCGCCCACTGCAGGGCAGGCCATGTTGCCGGCGCACATGAACAGACCGTCGCGCCGGACGATGGGCATACGAGGTCTGCCAGCACATGAAGCCAGCATCAGCGCAACCCGACGAGATGCGTGTGTTGCTCCTGCTGGCCACGCCAGAAGACACGGACGCCGTGATCTCGATGCTTGATCGTTCAGGCATCGCCGCCGAAGCCTGCTCAGATGTGGCGTCGCTCGCGCAAGGGGTTGCGGCAGGAGCCGGAGCCGTGCTCATAGCAGAAAGTGTGCCTCACGATCAGGACTATGGGCGTGTGCTGGCTGCCCTTCAGTCTCAACCGCCCTGGTCAGACCTGCCGGTCATCGTGGCGACCCGATCGGGCATTGAAGCGCTGGAGAGCCTTGACGCCATCGATCAACTGGGCCATGTCACGATTCTCGATAAACCGATCAGGGTCTCTTCCTTGGTGAGCTCGGTACAGACAGCGCTCGGGGCTCGAAAGCGCCAATACCAGTTGCGTTCCACGCTGAATGGCTTGCGCGAGTCGGATGAACGGAAGACGGAGTTCCTTGCCACGCTGGCACACGAACTTCGCAATCCGCTGGCACCGCTGCGCACCGCCTTGAACATCGTTTCAAACCAGAATCCGGATCCGGAAGAATTGCAGGCGCTGCACGCCATGATGGATCGGCAAGTGACGCACATGGTCCGTCTCATTGACGACCTCATGGAAGTGTCGCGCATGACCCGGGGCAAGATCGCCCTGCGTTTCGGTGTCGTGGAACTGAACGATGTGGTGCGCGACGCCGTCGAATTGAACAAGCCGCTGACAGCCGCCGCACAACAGACGGTGTTTCTGAACCTGCCATCCCATGCCTGCCATGTGCATGGCGACGAGGTGCGACTGACGCAGATCGTGTCGAACCTGCTCAACAACGCTTCCAAATTCACCCCCCCAGAGGGTGACATTCATGTGTCGGTGAGTGCGGTTGAGGACAAGGTGTGCGTGCATGTCATTGACTCCGGCATCGGTATCCCTGAAGACATGCTCGAGTCCGTGTTCGGCATGTTCGTACAGATCAACGGCACCATGCGTGCCGCGAGAGCCGGCCTGGGCATCGGCTTGACGCTGGTGCGCAGCCTGGTGGAACTTCACGGCGGTCGCGTTCACGCCTCGAGCCTGGG
>JAABRN010000265.1 GCA_011390855.1 Hydrogenophaga sp.
CGCCTTTTTTGTTGCATGGGTTCAGAGCGCCAGAAGCGCCCTCCCCTCACAGCTTCTGCAGCGCGTCGATGCGCTCTTCCATGGGGGGGTGGGTGGAGAACAGTTTGCCCAGGCTGCCAGTGATACCCATCGCCTGCATGGTCTTGGGCAGCTCGCCGGGGGTCAGGCCACCGAGACGGGCCAGGGCGTTGATCATGGGTTGCTTGCGACCCATGAGCTGCGCAGCGCCGGCGTCGGCACGGAACTCGCGCTGGCGGCTGAACCAGGCCACGATGATGGCGGCCAGAAAGCCCAGCACGATGTCCATCACGATGGTGGTCACGAAGTAACCGATGCCGGGGCCGCTGCTGTTGCTGTCCTTGCGCAGGAAGCTGTCCACTGCGTAGCCGATCACGCGGCTCAGGAACACCACGAATGTGTTCATCACGCCCTGCACCAGGGTCATGGTGACCATGTCGCCGTTGGCGACGTGAGCCACTTCGTGGCCGATCACGGCTTCAACTTCTTCCTTGGTCATGCTTTGCAGCAAACCTGTGGACACCGCCACCAGCGCGGAGTTCTTGAATGCGCCGGTAGCGAACGCGTTGGGTGCGCCGTCATAAATGGCGACCTCCGGCATACCGATGCCTGCCTTGGTGGCAAAAGTCTGCACGGTCTGCACGATCCAGGCTTCGTCGGCGGTCTGAGGCTGGTTGATCACCCGTGCCTTGGTGCTGAACTTGGCCATGGGCTTGCTGATCAGCAAGGAGATGATCGCGCCACCGAAGCCAATGATCAGTGAAAAGCCTGCCAGGGCGGTCATGTTCAGGCCGTTGGCAGTGAGGAAACGGTCCACGCCCAGGATGCGGGTGGTGATCAACAGCACCGCCATCACGGCGACGTTGGTCAGGACAAACAACAGGATGCGTTTCATTTTTTCTCCAATAGTGGCTAAAGCCGGGGTACCCGTGGCGTGGTCTGAGACCTTGGAGATACCTCCAAGGTTCCCAGAGTTGCCTCGATATCGGACCAGAGCTGACCACGCGGGGCAGCGCATGATACCGGCAATTCAGTGTGGGGCCGGAGCGCGGGAAATCAAGCGAACCCCATTGAAAATCAACGCATTTCAGCGCGAAGTCAGGCGGTCGCTTCTCGCGGTGGGCGAAACACCGCTGAATCGTCATAAAAGGCTGGCGAAGCGTTGTCGTCCCACCAGCCCGGCACACCCAGAACGGGCAACGGCGCAAACGGTTTGTTGGCCATCGCTTCCTTGCTGAGACTGCTGCTCAGCCACCCATCCCAGCCAGCCAGGTCGCTACCCAATGCCGGAGGCACTGGATAGCGGTACACGTGTGCGGTGATCGATTTGTACGGCTGCACCAGTTTTTCCATCAGTGCATGCCCGAAGAGCACCAGGCGGGCTTCGGCCCAGAGCGGGCGCAAGGTGACAAAGAGCCGCTGCCAGTCGCGCACCAGCAACGCGTCCCAGACCGGATCGGGCGCCTGCAGGAGTGCGGCGTTTTCATCAAACAGTGTCAGCGCATCGCGCACCCTGCCCCGCACGGCGCCCACGCCCGCCGCAGCAATCTCGCCCGCCTGCAACTGATTGAGCCGCCTTTTGGTGCATGGAAAACGAAGCCAGACCAGGCCGTTGAAGAAATCGTGCAGGTTGTCGCGTGTGGGCACGCAGCCGGTCTGAAAAATGTGGCTTTCATAGGCCGCTCCGGGCGGCAGTTCGTTCTGAGGAACGAAGCGCAGCGGGCGGGTTGCACCCGTCGGGAGCGCAGAACCCGCTCGTTCAGTCAGGGCCTGAGGCAGGGTGGCGCCAGCGCCCATCCGCTGAAAAACAGCCTCGCCATCGGGAGCCACCGCTGAAAACCACTGCTGCACCCAGTCGAGGTCCCGTTCCAGACTCATGTCAAGTCGCGCTCGCGCTGTTTTTCATCCTAATTGCTCTAACGCGCAGCGCGCGACCCGCGACGAGTGAAACAACGCCATCCAGGGGCACCGCCGGGCTGGCTTTGCCAGACGGCCAGTGCCGCCCCCCTTGAGGGGGATGACGCGAAGCGGCGCGGGGGGCGTTTCATTCCACCAAACGCCAAGGTAAAGCCTCACCCGAGCGCAAGGGCTTGAGTTCGGCTTCGCCAAAGGCGAAGCTCGCCGGTGGCGTCCAGCTTTCCTTGCGCAAGGTGATGGTGCCGGTGTTGCGCGGCAGGCCGTAGAAGGCCGGGCCGTTGAAGCTCGCAAAGGCTTCCAGTTTGTCGAGTGCGTTGGCGGCTTCGAAGGCCTCGGCGTACATCTCGATGGCGGCGTGGGCTGTGTAGCAGCCGGCGCAGCCGGTGGCATGTTCTTTCAGGTGCGCAGGATGCGGCGCGCTGTCGGTGCCCAGAAAGAAGCGGTCGCCTCCCGCTGTGGCCGCGGCCACCAGCGCCAGGCGATGGGTTTCGCGCTTGAGCACGGGCAGGCAGTAGTAGTGAGGGCGAATGCCACCAGTGAAGATGGCGTTGCGGTTGTAGAGCAGGTGGTGAACGGTGATGGTGGCACCCAGGAACTGGTCCCCCTCGGCCACGTACTGGGCCGCCTCCCGGGTGGTGATGTGTTCCATCACGATCTTGAGCTCGGGAAAGTCGCGGCGCAGCGGCTCCAGGTGCTGCTCGATGAACACCGCTTCGCGGTCGAACAGATCGATGTCGGGTGACGTGACTTCGCCATGCACCAGCAAGAGCACACCCGCGCGCTGCATGGCTTCCAGCGTCTTGTAAGTCTTGCGGATATCGGTCACGCCGGCATCGCTGTTGGTCGTGGCGCCTGCCGGATAGAGCTTCAAGGCCACCACGCCAGCGTCCTTGGCCCGGGCGATTTCATCGGGAGGCAGGTTGTCGGTGAGGTACAGCGTCATCAGTGGCTCAAATGCCATGCCCGCAGGCACCGCAGCGCGGATGCGTTCGGCATAGGCCGTGGCCTGGGCCGCCGTGGTCACCGGCGGCTTCAGGTTGGGCATGATGATCGCACGGCCGAACTGTGCAGCGGTGTGGGGCACCACTGTGCGCAGGGCGTCGCCGTCGCGCACGTGCAGGTGCCAGTCGTCCGGGCGGGTAATGGTGAGGGAGCTGGAGGCGGTGGGGTTCATCACCCTATTGTCTCAAACCAGCGTGAAGACCACCTCCAGTCCCGACCAGTCTCCGGCGCGATGTGCCTGATATCCAGGGGCAGCAAGGGTCCGGCTCCGCAGGCCCAAGCTGTCGTCCCCCCTCGAAGTGCCGCGCAGCGGCACGCCACGGAGGGGGGAAGCCGCGTCAGCGGCGCAGGGGGAGTTCCGAATCTTCAGGGGGAG
>JAABRN010000268.1 GCA_011390855.1 Hydrogenophaga sp.
CCACAATCCCCGATGTGCTGCCCGACGAACGGGACTACACCAAGGCGCTTTCACTCTCGCGCCTGGCCTACGACATGGAGAGCCTGGTCAGTCCGATGCTGGCTGCGGCCTTGCTCACGGTGATCGGTTTCCACGATCTGTTCGCCGGCACGGTGGTGGGATTTCTTGCCTCGGCCGCCCTGGTGGTTTCGGTGGCGTTGCCGAACCACCCGGCGCCGCAGCGACGCGGCATCTACGAGCGCACCACGCGAGGGCTGCGCATCTACCTGGCCACCCCACGGTTGCGTGGCTTGCTTGCCATCAGTGCAGGCGTGGCAGCGGCGGGGTCCATGGTGTTCGTCAATACCGTGGTCATGGTCCAGGCGGGCTTTGGGCTCCCACAGAGTGCCGTGGCCGTGGTGTTGGCAAGCTTTGGGGCTGGTTCCATGGTGGCCGCGCTGGCCCTGCCGAAGCTGTTGGAGAAGATGCCCGATCGCACGGCGATGCTTGGCGGCATCGGTGTGATGGTGATGGGTCTGTTCGCGGGCGCCTGGATGACGGGGCAAGGATCTCTGATGGTTTTGTGGTTTGTCATCGGCGTGGGCTACGCCACCGCCCAGACACCCTCGGGGCGCCTGCTTCGTCGCTCCGCACACCCGGAGGATCGTCCGGCCATTTTTGCTGCGCAGTTCGCGCTGTCTCATGCTTGCTGGTTGCTGTTCTACCCCCTGGCTGGCTGGCTGGGCACCAACCACGGCATGCCGGTGACCTTTGCGATTCTGGGCAGCACGGGTGTGTTGGCCGCGTGGGTGGCATTCTGGATCTGGCCCGCCAACGATCCAGATGTGATCGAGCACGATCATCCCAACCTGCCCGCCGGTCACGTCCACACCCAGGGCGCTTCCGGCACTGGTCAACAGGTGCGCCATGCCCACGCTTTTGTGGTGGATGACCACCATCCCCATTGGCCGGGTCCTCGCCACTGATCGGGTTCGCCCGAGCGAGGTGTGTGGCGTCTGAGCGCAATGGCTGGCATCCACCCGCCTGGTATGGGAGCGGAAGCAAAACCACAGGTCGCCGGTCCCGCGTCCATTCGCGACAGGTACCCCTATCCAGCATCCGTGGGGTTCTTGTCCTTGAGTTCGGCAAACTTGGCCGCCATCGTCGGGTTTCCGCGGGTCAGCTTCTTGATCGTCACGTCCTGCGCCTTGTCGTTGGCCAGCCGAAGGTTCCGGTCTGTGCCAAGCAGGGCATCCTTGGTCTTTTGCAGGTGATCGATCGATTTGTCGATCTCGTCGATGGCGGTTTGAAACCGCCTGGAGGCGAGGTCGTAGTTTTTCGCGAAGGCGCTCTTGAACTCCTCCAGACCCGTCTCGAAGTTGGTGATGTCGATGTTTTGCGACCTCACGAGCGCCAGTTCTGACTTGTACTTCAGCGAATTCATCGCCGCATTGCGAAGCAGCGTGATGATCGGAATGAAGAACTGAGGCCGCACCACATACATCTTGGGGAAGCGGTGGAACACGTCAACGATGCCCGTGTTGTAGAGCTCACTCTCAGGCTCCAGAAGAGAGACCAGCACCGCATACTCGCACCCCTTCTCTGAGCGGTCTTTGTCGAGCTCCCTCAGGAAGTCCTCGTTCCGGTTCTTGGTGGCGGTGCGGTCGTTCTCGTTCTTCATCTCGAACATGATGGAGACAATTTCGGTGCCGGCTTCATCGGCGTCGCGGAAGATGTAGTCGCCCTTGCTGCCCGTGCGGGCGTCGTTGTCTTTCTCAAAGTAGGCCCGTGGGAAAGCCGTTGCCCGAATGCGGTTGAATTCGGTCTCGCAGTGCTGTTCAAGGGTTTCGCCCACCATCTTGGTCGACAGACGGGCCTTCATGTCGCGCAGACGCTCAATCGCGTCATCCCTGTCCTTGATCTGCGTTTCGTATTTGTCCTTGAGCGACTTCTCGGCCAGCTGTTTCTCTAGCTCCGCGCGTGCGAGGCTGTTCTTGAGCTCGTCGCGTTCCTTTTCCACCGACCCCACGGCCTCGGTGATTGCCAGCTTCTGCGCCACCGCAATGGCATCCAGCCTGGCCTTCAAGTCCTGGATCTCCGCGTCCTTCGTTGACGCCGCCTTCTGCAGTCCGTTGACGAGCCTGGCCTCGGCCAGATCGGATGCGGCTTGTTTGTCGCGCCTGGCCTGCTCCAGTTCGTTGGCGAGCGCATCACGCTGTTTCTCCACCGCGCTCAGTGCCTCAGCCACAGCGAGCTTGCGAGCGACCTCCCCGGCATCGAGCCTGGCTTTCAGTTCCTGAATCTCTGAGTCCTTGACGGCAGCAGCCTTTTGCAGTTCGCCAGCAACCCGGGCGGTGGCCAGCTCGACGGCGTTGCGCTTGTCTTGCTCGGCCAGTTCAAGCCGGTCGTGCAGTTGCTGCTCGAACTCGCCGTCACGAACCTGCTTGAGGATGTCTGCGTACCCGGCTTCGTCGATCTTGAATGCTTTGCCGCAATGTGGGCAGATGATTTCGTGCATGCTGAGGCTCCTCCAGCCTTTGTCAAATGTACTTTTGCCAATGAGGTCCAGCCCGTTGCGCTGCAAGCGTCTCCAACTGGCCATCGGCCGGCTTGAACCAATATAAACCAGCCCTTCAGGCGGCGAAGATCACGGCGTCGGTGCCGTAGAGCATGCCACCGAAGGAATCCATGAGGCAGATCAGCCGTGTTCGAGCAAGCTCGCCACCCGCTCGCGCAGAACGGCCGGCGACGCGCCCGACGCTTGCAGCGGCTCGCCCACACTCAAGCCCACCCGGCTGAAAAGGCCCCGGCGAAACGGCCGCACCATGGCCACGCGGTCTCCATTGACCACCTCCACGCGGCTGAAGAACGAGCCCCACAGGTTGGTGAGCGCCATGGGCACCACAGTCACGGCCACCCCATCGGCTTCGGCTCGCTCCAGCAGTTTCATCACGCCACCTTTGAAAGGCTGCAGCGCGCCGTCGCGGGTGATGCCACCTTCCGGAAAGATGCCCAGCAGTTCGCCCTTGCGCAGAACGGCGGCGGCGGCATCGAAAGCGGCTTCGTAAGCTTCGGGATCGTCTTTCTGCGGCGCAATGGGAATGGCCTTGGCCAAGCGGAACAAGGCGCCAATGAGCGGCATGCGAAAAATACGGTGATCCATGAGAAAGCGGATGGGGCGCGGGCTCGCTGCCATCAGCAGCACCGCGTCGACAAAGCTCACGTGGTTGCACACCAGCACCGCCGCGCCTTCGGACGGAATGTGTTCGTCGCCCCTGACCTTGAAGCGGTACACACAGCGCGACGCGACCCAGGCCACGAAGCGCAG
>JAABRN010000269.1 GCA_011390855.1 Hydrogenophaga sp.
GCTGCAAGAAGTAGCGGGTGAGCACCGGCACATCCTCACGGCGCTCGCGCAGAGCCGGCAGGCGCAGGCGGATGACGTTCAGGCGGTGGAACAGATCTTCGCGAAAGCCGCCCTCCTTCACCCGCTGTTCCAGGTTCTGGTGGGTCGCGGCAATCACGCGCACGTTGGCCTTCACCGCGCTGTGCCCGCCCACGCGGTAGAAGTGCCCGTCCGACAGCACGCGCAACAGGCGGGTCTGCAAATCGAACGGCATGTCGCCAATCTCGTCCAGGAACAGCGTGCCGCCTTCGGCCTGCTCGAAGCGCCCGCGCCGCATGGTCTGCGCGCCGGTGAAGGCGCCGCGCTCGTGGCCAAACAGCTCGCTCTCCAGCAGATCCTTC
>JAABRN010000270.1 GCA_011390855.1 Hydrogenophaga sp.
CTGCGGTGTTGATGGCCACGAACGGCCCGTTGGCGCGCGGCGAATGCTTGTGCAGCGCGCGCGCCACCAGTTCCTTGCCAGAGCCCGATTCACCCGTGATCAGCACCGTCACATTGCTTTGCGAGAGCCGGCCTATGGCGCGGAACACGTCCTGCATGGCCGGGGCCTGGCCCAGCATCTCGGGGGCCGCAGCCAGGCGTTCCTCCGACACTTCCTCGCGCTGGCTTTCCTCCACCGCGCGGCGGATGAGCTCCACCGCCTTGGGCAGATCAAACGGCTTGGGCAGGTACTCGAAGGCGCCGCCCTGGAAGGCCGAGACCGCGCTGTCCAGGTCTGAGAAGGCCGTCATGATGATGACGGGCAGCAGCGGCATGCGCTTCTTCACATCGGCCAGCAGATCGAGACCTGAACCGCCCGGCATGCGGATATCGCTCACCAGCACCTGGGGGCCGTCGTGCTCATCGATATCTTCCAGCGCCTCCAGCACCTCCTTGGGGTGGGTGAAACTGCGCGTAGGCAGGTTCTCCCGAAGCAGGGCTTTCTCTAGAACGAACCGTATCGATTGGTCATCGTCCACGATCCAGATGGGTTTCATGCTCGCATCCTGTCAGTGACTCCCCTGCTTTTGTTGTAGTGCACCGGCCGCCACCGAGTCTCCCTCGCTCCCGGTGCCACGGCAGGCCCGGGAACGACGACTTCAAGGCAGGGGAATCAGTATCTTGAAGTCGGTGCGGCCCGGCTCACTTTCGCACTCGATCAGGCCGTGGTGCTGTTGCACAAAGGTTTGTGCCAGGGTCAGCCCCAGACCGGAACCCCCGTCCCTGCCCGACACCAGCGGGTAGAAAATGCGGTCCTTGATTTCTTCGGGCACGCCGGGCCCGTTGTCGATGACATGCAATTCCAGTGCCAGCCGGTAGCGCTGCCGCCCGAACGTGGTCTGGCGCACCACGCGGGTCTTGAAAGTCAGTTGTGCGTCGCGCTGGGCGATGCGTTCCTTCAAGGCATGGGCAGCGTTGTGCGCAATGTTGAGCACCGCCTGGATAAGCTGCTCCCGGTCGCCCCGGAACTCCGGAATGGAAATGTCGTAATCGCGCACCACCTTCAGCCCGCGCGGGAATTCGGCCAGGATGACCGAACGCACCCGCTCGCACACCTCGTGGATGTTCACGTCCCCCACCACACGGGCACGTTTGTGCGGCGCCAGCAGCCGGTCCACCAGCGACTGCAGCCGGTCTGCCTCATGGATGATGACCTGCGTGTACTCCACCAGCTCGCGGGAATCGAGCTCCATCTGCAGCAACTGGGCGGCCCCGCGTATGCCCCCCAGCGGGTTCTTGATCTCGTGGGCCAGATTGCGGATGAGTTCCTTGTTGGCCATGGCCTGGTCGATCAGCCGCTCCTCGCGCTCCTGGCGCGCCTGCTGTTCCAGAGGCAGCAGTTCCACCACGATCTCTCCGGCAATGTCGGTCTGGGCCACCACCACGTGCACTGGCAACGGTTCGTGGTTCAGGCGCTTGAGCCGGGTGTCGTAGCGGATGACGGCGTATTCGTTGTCGGTGGCCCCAGTCAGGGCACTTTGCAGCAACTCGGGCTCGGTGAACCAGTCGGTCAGGGGTACGCCCAGAATGCTGCGCCGCGCAATGCCAGAAGCGTCTTCCAGCGCGGAGTTGGCGAACAGCACCCCGCCATGCGCGTCCACCACGGCCACCAGCGTGGCCAGCAGGTCGAGGGACTGGAAGCGCTTGTCCAGCTGGGTGGTGCGGGAACGGCTGGCCACGTGAAGATGGGTACGGCGAAACCTGTCAGCGGAACCTGTCAGCGCGAGGTGCCGCTGGTGTTGGTGGTGCCACCACCCGTTCGGGCCAGCTCACGGCGCAGTCCCTCCACGTCGGCCTGGGCACGCTCCACATCGGCCTTGAGCTTCTCCACCCGGTCGAGGTAGCGCTGGTAGTTGGCCTCACTACCCAACCGTTCGGGCTCGCCGTTGTTGTACGCAGACTGCGCCTCGCGCAGCCGGGTCTCCGCGCGGCGCAACTCCGCTTGAAGCACAGCCTGGGCGTCGCTGTCCCGAGCGCGCTGGTCTGCGCTGCCCACCCGCGGGGTGGAACTGCGGGTGGTGGCGCTCGGTGCCGCCGGCGCGGGGGCTGCGTTGGGCCGCACCGCTTCTATGACCGTGAGGTTGCCGCCCTCCATGGGTTTGCACCCCCGGGCAGCTGCGTCGCCAGGGTTGTTCGTGTATTCGTTGCCACAGCGCCAGATGGTTCCCTGGGCCTGGGCAAACGCGGGCAGCCATCCCACCAGGGGAAACAGCGCCACCAACAGCAAGAATTTCCGCATCGTTCTCTCAATCCATTGCGACTGCAGTGAGATTTCCAGTATCGCGCAAAAGTGCCCCAAGCTGGCGCAGCGTGTTTCCAGGGGACCACAGAAACAAAAAGGCGGTGGATGACCACCGCCTTTTTTGCTGCAAGCCGCCTGCCTGCCTTGCCACCCCGCAGGGTTACAAGACATGGCACGCGTTTACAGGCTGTAGTACATGTCGTATTCCACCGGGTGGGGAGACATGCGGAAGCGCGTGACCTCGTTCATCTTCAGCTCGATGTAAGCGTCGAGCATGCTGTCGGTGAACACGCCACCTTTGGTCAGGAAAGCGCGGTCCTTGTCCAGGTGCTCCAGAGCCTGGTCCAGGCTGGAACACACGGTCGGGACCAGCTTGTCCTCCTCCGGGGGCAGGTGGTACAGGTCCTTGGTAGCAGCTTCGCCCGGGTGGATCTTGTTTTCCACACCGTCCAGACCTGCCATCAACAGGGCCGAGAAGGCCAGGTAAGGGTTGGCCGAAGGATCGGGGAAGCGTGCCTCGATGCGGCGGCCCTTGGGGTTGGCCACATACGGAATGCGGATGGACGCAGAACGGTT
>JAABRN010000271.1 GCA_011390855.1 Hydrogenophaga sp.
CATTGAAGACGTGCGCGTGCTGCGCACCGCGCAGTTCCCCGAGGACGCCGGCCCCATGGCGCACCCGGTGAGGCCCGACAGCTATGTGGAGATCAACAATTTCTACACTGTCACCGTGTACGAAAAAGGCGCCGAGGTGGTGCGCATGATGCAGACGCTGGTGGGACGTGAAGGTTTCGCGGCCGGCATGAAGCAGTACTTTGCGCGCCACGATGGCCAGGCCGTGACCTGCGACGATTTTGCCCAGTCCATGGCCGACGCCAACCCGGCGTCCGACCTGGCGCGGCTGCTGCCGCAGTTCAAGCGCTGGTACAGCCAGGCCGGTACGCCTCGCCTGAAAGCGCACGGCGTCTACGACAGCGGCACCCGCAGCTACTCGCTCACACTCACACAGAGCTGCGCCCCCACACCCGGTCAGGCCATGAAGGAACCCTTCGTGATCCCGGTGGCCGTTGGCCTGCTGGATGCACAGGGCGGCACACTTCCACTGCAGCTGGCGCACTGGAGCCAGCCCGAAGCTGGAACCCGCAGCTTCGTGCTGACGCAGGAAACCGAAACCCTCACCTTCGTCAACCTTGACGCCGAGCCAGTGCCCTCGATCCTGCGCGGCTTCTCCGCGCCGGTGGTGCTGGAATTTGCCTACAGCGACGCGCATCTGCTCACGCTGCTGGCCCACGACGAGGATCCGTTCAACCGCTGGGAGGCCGGTCAGCGGCTGGCCCTGCGCCTGGCCCTGCAGGCTATCCAGGCTCAAGGCGCTGTATCTGCCGAACCGCTCGATGGTGCGTTCATTGAAGCCATGCGAGCTGTGCTGCGCCACCCCGCGCTGGACGCAGCCTTCAAGGAACTGGTGCTCACACTGCCATCTGAAACCTACATTTCAGAGCAGCTGGACGTGGTGGATCCGCAGCGGGTACACGCCGTGCGCGAGGCCATGCGCGAACAACTGGCCCTGGCATTGCACGACGACTGGGTCTGGGCGTTCGAAGCCCATCGAGACACTGGCGCCTACCAGCCGGACCCGCTGAGCACCGGGCGCCGCGCCCTTACCGGCATGGCATTGACCATGCTCTGTCTGGCGGCTCGCGCCAGCGGCAGCCCGGTGTGGCCTGGCAAGACGCTGCAGCGCTTCAAGGATGCGGGCAACATGACCGACCGCTTCAACGCACTCGCTGCCCTGGTGGTCAGCGGCCATCCGCTTGCGAGCGACGCGCTGGCACGCTTCCATCGCCTGTTCAGGAACGAGGCACTGGTACTGGACAAATGGTTCGCCCTGCAAGCCGGCGCGCCAGACCGCGGCGGTGACGTGCTGCCAGCCGTTCGCCGTCTGATGTCGCACCCCGACTTCAACCTGAAGAATCCAAACCGCGCGCGCAGCGTGATCTTCAGCTACTGCAGCGCCAACCCCGGCGCCTTGCACAGAGCCGATGCAGCGGGCTACCAGTTCTGGAGCGACTGCGTGATCGAGCTCGACGCGTTCAACCCACAAGTGGCTGCGCGCCTGGCACGCGCACTCGACCGCTGGAAAAAGCTGGCCGAACCCTACCGCACATCGGCCCGTGAAGCGATCGCTCGTGTGGCCGCCAGAAACCACTTGAGCAACGACCTGCGCGAGGTGGTCACGCGATCGCTAGACGAGTGACACCACCGCCTCTCTTCACCCTCACCCAGACCCTTTCATGAGCAACAAGATTTCACTCACCCGCTACCTGGTCGAGCAACAGCGCGTACACGGGCGCATTCCTCCCGAGCTGCGTCTTCTTATTGAAGTGGTGGCCCGCGCCTGCAAGCGCATCGCCATCAACGTCAACAAGGGCGCGCTGGGCGAAGTGCTGGGCACCGCGGACACCGAGAACGTGCAAGGCGAAGTCCAGAAAAAGCTCGACGTGATCGCCAATGAGGTGCTCATCGAGGCCAACGAGTGGGGCGGCCACCTGGCGGCCATGGCATCGGAAGAAATGGAAGGCATCTACGTGGTGCCCAACCGCTTCCCACAGGGTGAGTACCTGCTGATGTTTGATCCGCTGGACGGCTCCAGCAACATCGATGTCAATGTCTCGATCGGCACCATCTTCAGCGTGCTGAAGAAGTCTGGCACCCATCCCGGCGTGTCGGAACAGGACTTCATGCAACCCGGCCACCAGCAGGCCGCTGCGGGCTACTGCGTCTATGGCCCGCAAACCACGCTGGTGCTCACCGTAGGAGACGGGGTGGCCATGTTCACCCTGGACCGCGAACAGGGCTCATGGGTGCTCACACAAGACCAGATCCGCATTCCTGACGACACCAAGGAATTTGCGATCAACATGAGCAACATGCGCCACTGGGACGAACCAGTGAAGCGCTACATCGACGAGTGCCTGCAGGGCAAGGAAGGACCTCGCGGCAAGGATTTCAACATGCGCTGGATCGCCTCCATGGTGGCCGACGTACACCGAATCCTGAGCCGGGGCGGCGTCTTCATGTATCCCTGGGACAAACGTGAACCCGAAAAGCCAGGCAAGTTGCGCTTGATGTACGAAGCGAACCCCATGGCCTGGCTGGTGGAACAAGCCGGCGGCTCGGCCACCGATGGACGGCAACGCATTCTTGACATACAGCCCACCAAGCTGCATCAGCGCGTGAGCGTGATGCTCGGCTCAAAGAACGAGGTGGACCGCGTGACCAGCTACCACTCCAAGCTATAATTGGCGGCTGTTGCCGGTGTAGCTCAGTCGGTAGAGCAGCTCATTCGTAATGAGAAGGTCGGGTGTTCGATTCATCTCTCCGGCACCATTTCATGAAAGCCCTGATTCGCATGAGTCAGGGCTTTCCTCTTTTGTGAACCCGTGTACACCCCACTGGGTCATTTGCAACCCAGGAGCCAGGGTGAGCGAGACGGGCTCTGCCATTCAGACAGGCTGCTTCCGACTCCGGGTCAACCACCGAAGTTCACGGTCGTGTAGGCACTCTTGCCGCCTTTGGTGCACGCAGCCCCCATTTCCTTCATGTCCCCGCTCATCAGCACGCGGCAATGGCCCGGACTCTGCAGCCATCCGTCCAGGATCAGGGGGATCATGTTGCCAGCGTTGGCGCCCCCCACCTTGGCGAGTATTTCGCTGCTGCCATTGGACAGGTAGCCTGCGGCGGCGATGCGGTCAGACGAGTGGCTGCCGTTGAAGCCGGTGTGCGAGAAATAGGAGTGTGCGGCCATGTCGGCCGAATGACCGGCTGCGGCCTGGGTCAACAGCATGTTCCATGACAAGGCGCCAACTGGCGGCATGGCGGTGCCACCGCAGTTGTGCCCTGCGGCACGTGCGGCGT
>JAABRN010000272.1 GCA_011390855.1 Hydrogenophaga sp.
CCCCAAGCAAGGTCAGCCCCCTCGGGGGGCAGCGACCCGCGTCAGCGGCGGAGCGTGGGGGTCACCAGACCGCAGCGCAGGGCCGCCCCAAGCAAGGTCAGCCCCCTCGGGGGGCAGCGACCCGCGTCAGCGGCGGAGCGTGGGGGCCTAATTCTTGACTGGTTCCCGCATGGTGACGAACTCTTCGGCCGCTGTGGGATGGATGCCGATGGTGCTGTCGAACACGGCCTTGGTGGCGCCGGCCTTCATGGCCACGGCGAAGCCTTGCACGATCTCGCCAGCTTCGGCGCCGACCATGTGCAGGCCCACCACACGGTCGGTGGCGTTTTCGACGATGAGCTTCATCAGCGTGCGCTCGCTGCTGCCGGTGAGGGTGTGCTTGAGAGCTTTGAACTCGCTGCGGAACACCGTCACTTCGCCGAACTTCTCGCGGGCGGCCTGTTCACTCAGGCCCACGGTGCCGACACTGGGATGCGTGAAGATGGCGGTGGGAATGTAGTCGTAGCTCATGTCGCGTGGCGGCTTGCCGGCGGCCGGGCCAAACAGCTGGTCCACCACCACCATGGCTTCGCCCAGGGCCACCGGGGTGAGCTGCACGCGGTTGGTCACGTCGCCCACCGCGTAGATGCTGGGCACGTTGGTCTGGTAGTGCGCGTTCACGATCACCTCGCCTTTGCCGCCCTGGCCCACGCCCACGGCTTCCAGCCCGAGGTCTTTCACGTTCGGCACGCGGCCGGTGGCGTAGAGCACGGTATCGGCCATGATGATGCCGCCGCCCTCGCACTCCACCCTCAGTCCGTCGTCGGACTTGCGGATGTCGACCACGTCTGCGTTCAGGCGAAGATCAACGCCGTGTTTGACCATCTCGGCGGCCACGAAGTGGCGGACCTCGTCATCAAAGCCACGCAGGATCTGTTCGCCGCGGTAGAGCTGTGTCACCTTTGCGCCCAGACCGTTGAAGATGGAGGCGAATTCACTCGCGATGTAGCCACCACCCACCACCAGCAGGCGTTGCGGGAAAGGCTCGACGTCAAAGATGTCGTTGGAGGTGATGGCGTGTTCGCGGCCCACGAAGTGAGGCACGTGCGGGGTGCCGCCGGTGGCGATCAGGATGTGTTTGGCCGTGAAGGCCTGGTGGCCGGGCGAGCCGTCAGCGTTGAGCGTGGCCAGGGCCACATCGTTCGCACCGGTCAGGCGGGCAAAGGCGTCGAACACCGTGACACCCGAACCACGCAGCAGGTTTCCGTAGACACCGTTGAGGCGGCTGATTTCCTTGGCGCGGTTGGTTTTCAGGGTGGTCCAGTTGAACCTGGGGGGCGAATCGATTTCCCATCCGAAGCCTTGTGACTCGTCGAAGGCCTCACCGTAATGCGCCGCATAGCTGTAGAGCTTCTTCGGAATGCAACCCACGTTCACGCAGGTGCCGCCCAGGCCATCCGTGCCCAGGCTCTCAGCCAGGCCCACGCGTGCGCCACGTTGCGCGGCCATGCGCGCCGCACGCACGCCGCCGCTGCCGCCGCCAATCACAAAAAGGTCGAAGTCGTAAGCACTCATGTTGATTCCTGTGGACCGGGCATCACACTGTGTGCTCTGCGCCGATCGAAATGGAGATGTTAAGCCCGCCCGATGGCATGGCGGGTGGGTCGACACATGGCCGCCAAGGCGCTGGGGCCATCGGGGTGCGCGCACACGCGCGCTGGCGGGCTGCCGATAATCGGCCCATGCCATCCAGCCCACCCCCACCTGAGTCGAGCGCCAGCCTGTCCGGACTGAGTGTGGTGCTGGGCGGAACAGGGGGCATCGGGGCGGCGCTGGTGGAAAATCTGCTGGCGCGCGGCGAAACGGTGGTGGCAATTGGGCGACGCACCGATCCCGGCCTCGACTACGCCGATCCGGCCAGCATCGAAGCTTGTGCTGCAGAGGTTGGGCAGAGGCTGGCTGACACGGGATTGGCGCTGCGCAGGCTCATCGTGGCCACCGGCGTTTTGCACGACGGCGCGGTGCAGCCCGAGCGCAGCTGGGCGCACCTGAACGCGGCAGCGCTGCAACA
Organism: Hydrogenophaga sp.; assembly: GCA_011390855.1. Classification (GTDB taxonomy): domain Bacteria; phylum Pseudomonadota; class Gammaproteobacteria; order Burkholderiales; family Burkholderiaceae_C; genus Hydrogenophaga. The sequence goes on from JAABRN010000272.1 coordinate 2,051, forward strand.
GGTGTTTCTGGTCAACACCATCGGTCCTGCGATGGTCATGCGCCACTTCTTGCCACTGCTTCCCAAACAGGGCCGTTGCGTGGCGGCGTTCCTGTCGGCGCGGGTGGGCAGCATTGGCGACAACTCGCTGGGAGGCTGGTACGGCTACCGCGCGTCCAAGGCGGCACTGAATCAACTTGTGCATACCGCCGCCATTGAAATGGCGCGCCGCAATCGCGAAGCCTTGTGCGTGGCGTTGCACCCGGGCACGGTGGACACGGGGCTGTCGCAGCCGTTTGCCAAAACCGGGCTTCAGGTGCGCCCGCCAACGGTCGCTGCAGGCGAACTGTTGCAGGTGATCGACCACCTTGCTGCTGGCAGCAGTGGCGGTTTTTTTGACCATCACGGCCTGAGCATTCCCTGGTAAGGCCGTCTCAGCCGGTGGATGTGGGTGCACGGTCCGCGCGGAAACGCCGTCGGGCCATTTCGCGGCCCATGCCCAGGGTGTTGTGGGCCACCAGGCGCTGCCTGGCTGCAGGGTAGGCGATCGATTCTTCCAGCAGGATGTGGTCGAGGTACAGCGCTTCGAACACCTCCAGTGCATGGCGCAGTTCCATCGGGTCAAACCACAGGTTGCCGTTGGTGGCGGCTTCCAGGCTGGGTGCGATCTGGATCCAGTTCTCCTCCAGCCAGCCGTGGTCCTGGGTCAGTCGCTCTGCGGTCTGCACGATCTCGGCATTCTGGCTGCCCAGCAGGGCCGGGAATATGTGCTTTTCTTCATCGAGATGGTGCTGGCGCGCCTCACCATTGAAGTAGTCGAGCACCCCACGCGCCTGCTCCCGCGTGGCCGCATTCAAACCATTGGACTCGATGGCATCGACGAGTGAGTGCAGCCGCACGATCTGCTGCTGAATCTCGCGGTGGGTGGCATCCAGGAACTCGAAGAGCTCGGGGGCGACGGTGTCTGCACTCATGATGATCTCCTTGGTCAGGCGTTCATCATTGAGCAGGCTGCAGCCAGGCAGATTGATCTGGCTCAAAAAAGCGTCCGCCAGGACACAGCACCCGACAGATCGCACACCAACGAAGCTTCCGGAGTGCGTGCCCCATTCCAGAGATGCCGTGGAACCGGCTTCGCCGGGCCACTGGCATCGCCCCCCTTGGGGGGTGACGCGAAGCGGCGCGGGGGGTACTCTAGACTTCCAGCCACTCCTTGCGCGTGTAAGGATCTGCCTTCAAACTCTCAGGCGTGCCCT
>JAABRN010000273.1 GCA_011390855.1 Hydrogenophaga sp.
AGATCGACCGCGGCACAGCGGTGTTGTTCTCAGGTCCAGCGTTGAAAGTGTACGAAGCCCTTGTATTACATCGGGACTATTTTTGTAAATCTCCATCCGAGTAGCGTTGGCCGTGGCCATGATGCCAGTGCGAACGTGCGCCTCGGCCTCGCGCCGGATAGCAGGGAACAGGGCGCGCCATTCCGCGACCAGCTGCTGATTGGTCTTGCCGGTCACGTAGCCAGAGCGCACCAGATCAGAGAACTTGTTGAACACGCCCCGCCGCTGTCTCGCCCACCACTCTTTCGATGGGGCGCCCAGTACCAGCGACCTGTCACGCACGGCCTTGAGCATGGTTTCGCCCAAGGTGGCCACCGCCACCGGCTGCTGCATGACAGCGTTCAGCTGTGCCGCGGTGCTGGCGGCTTCGAGCTGGATCAGTCGCTCAGTGTCACGCAAAGCCCGCATCTGCGCCGCCGTGAACGCCTTTTCGATTTCCTCGCGTGCCATGGCCTGCAGAATCTTGAACCGAGTGTTGTTCTTGCGCGTGGTGATCAGGGCAGTAAGCACGCGGTCAAGCCGCACCAGCTCGTTGAGGGAGGCTTTCGCCGTACCCTCCCCGAACCGCTGCAGATCAACCGAGTGCTTAATGACCTCGCGTGCGATCAGGTCATCAAAGTTACGCGGTAGTGCTTGTGTCACCGTTCACGTCCCCAGTGGGTGCCATGTTGTCGATTGGCGGGCCTGCTGACTCTATGCGGTCACGCTCGGTGTCCACGTCCGTTCCATCTGGGATCAGCTCGCCCTGCTGCATGTTGAAGAACAGGGTTTCGTAGCTGATAGCGCCGCTCATCCATGCACTCAACAGCGCGGTCAGCGTTGCGGAATCAAGGTGAACGTCCATGAAGTCGTTGTTGAATTCGGCTTGGACTTCGGGGGTTTCGGTGCCTTGCCACTTCAACCAGTAGGTGAGCAGCGTTGTCAGGGACTCCGAACCGGCGAAGGCAATATCCGTCAGCGTGCTCGTCTCGGCAGACTGGCCAAGCCGTGCCACCTCGGCGGATTCAACCTGCTTGCGCTGGGAACGCATCATGCGCGAACCCATGGCAGCCATCTGCTCCTGTTTCTCAGCCAAGGCCCGTTCAAGACTGCCAAGACCGCCACCAGTGAACTCCAGAAATCCGGCGCGCGCGTTGGCGTTGCTGGATACCCACGCCACCTGCGAACCAACCTTCAAAACTTGATCTGTGTCAAAGCCCGCAACCCAAGCAGTCGGCAGGCCAGTGAAATGGCGGCCATGCTCAAGGTCGGCGGAAGTCATGTAGTGGGACGTGTTGATTTCGGCAATGGCCGACAAAACAGGCTCTTGCACTGTGGGGTCGTTGCCTTGTGGGGTGAAGAACACGAAGGGGATATAGTCTAGCGGCTCGCCCACATTGAGTGGGACCACTTCCTCGGTCAGGTTGTACACCAGCTCATTTTTGGTGTTCACGGCGCCCTCGAACACGGACTGCGTGTACACACCGTCCACCAGCTCCAAGACCCGAAACCGAATGTCCTCGTTGTACCCAAAGCGGTCATGCTCACGCACATAGGTTTCTTTCAGCACTACCATGGTCAGCTTGTACTGGTCCTCGATCCGCTCATAGCGCCAGTTGATGATTTCCTCGGCGGTGTACTTCACGAAGTAGGTACGCTGCCCCTCCCCCGGCTTCGAGCGCTCAACCAGCACGCCACAGCGCGAGGTCGCCAGCATTTCAGAAATGATCCGGCGCACCATCGCCTGCAGGGAATAGCCGTCAAGGGTCACCTGCTTGAACAGCTCGCGCTGCTCGTCAGTGATGCCGGTGATCTGGATAGGCTTGCGCAACAGGGTGCCCATGAGCGCTTGGTGGGTGCGCTTGGTGGCTTCGAGGTAAATGGCCCGCCTCTTGTATTTCTCGTAGTCGCGCTTGTCTTCCTCGTTGTGTTCATCGCCCAGCATGGGCAGGTACTTCGTGCCCTTGGACTTGATCATGCGACTGCCCGCAAGGTGATGCCGCATTTCCTCCCACACGAATTTGTACTTGCGATAGTCAGGGTGCTCGGCGGTCACCGTGTTGTTGCTGGAATTGGTGGTGGTCATGGGGTCGGCCTCACAAGCCTTTAAGTTTCTGCACTTTAATCTCCCGCACAAGGTTCATCAACCTGTAGCGAACCTCGTCAGCAAGGTGATCCTCGGTGTGCGTGTCCAGATCGTCCAAGTCCTTTGGATTGCGCGGAGCGACAGGAATGGTACGCCAAAACTCTCGGCAGGTGTCGAAAACGATGATCGCTGGCTCGTCTATGATCTGCTTGCTGGCGGCCATCATCATGCGGCGCATGTTCTCCCACCCGCTCTTACGCGAACCGGCGCGCTTGTCGCAGGGCTGCCATTTGACGCCCTCGGCCTCCATGTTGTCGGCAATGCACACACCGTCCTCGGCGTTGTAGATCGCGGCATCAGCAGGGCCAGCTTTGATCGGCTGCCCGCTAAGGTAGTTCTCCTTGATCGCTTTCTCGATTTCCAAAATGCCTTTGGCCACGTCCTTGGCAAGCATCTTCAGGCCCACGTTCGGCTCGCCGGTGTAGCCATACCACTCGGCAATGCGGAACACTGTTCCACGTGGAACAGAAAGCATCGCGTCCCCGTTCTTGTCGTAGGCAGGGCTGCCATCGCTCTCAGCGTACCAGCCAACAGAGAACGGTGCGGTGCTGCCCCAGTCAAACGCTCGGTCCACGCGCCAGCTGCTGGGAATCCTGAACGGAGAACATTTGCTACCGTAGCCCCAAATCCGCCCGTTAAACTCATGCGGCGTGCGCGTGTCGAGCACGTCATCGAACATGCCACCGGCCACGATGTTCCAGTCGCCCTCGATCCACGCGCGAACGAGCCAGTCTGGTCCGGCGTCTTTGAGGCGGGACAGGTACATGGGATCGTTGTCTGCGAGCGCTGGGTTGTCTTTGAACAGCGAGGGGATGAAGACACGGCGCCGGTACTCCTGCATGTCCTCATCGAATTCTTCAATGACTTCATAGGGTCGGCAGGGGTCCACGTAGCGCCGCTTGACCCAGTTATGGCCTACGCCTCCGGGGTTGCCGGTCAGCAGGAAGCGCAGGCCGTGCGCTGGCACGTAGGCAGAGCGCAAACAGGCGCGGAGCTTGTTGATCGGTCCAGCGTTGGGCCAGTTGGTTACCTCGTCAAAGGCGATCCAACTGTATTGGTGGCCCTGATACAGGTCAGCGTCCGTGTCTCGGTTCAGGTGACGGAACTTGAGCTG
>JAABRN010000274.1 GCA_011390855.1 Hydrogenophaga sp.
GGTGCACACCATCGGCGAAGCGCTGAGCCACCCGCAAACCTTGGCCCGCGGCATGGTGGTGGAAGTGGATCACCCGCAGGCTGGCCTGACACATGCGGTGGGCTGCCCCATCCACTTCTCGGCCTCCCCCGATCGCAGCAGCACACCCGCGCCACTGCTGGGCCAGCACACGCGCGAGGTACTGCGCGAATTCGATCTGCCCGACGCCGAGATCGATGCCCTGCTGGCCGAAGGTGTGGTGGGCGAACCCTCCACCTGTTCAGACTGAACCATCTCCCTTTCAGCCTGAACCCTGCTGTTCAGGCTGAACACATCCTCCGTTCGGGCTGAGGCTGTCGGAGCCCTTGCGCGGGCGCTGCGCAGCCCTTTGACAAGCAGGGAACTCTGGCGGGAACCGATGCGGGGTCGTCAGGCGCAAACAACGATGGTCAGATTCAGGCCCGCTCGGCAACCCAGCCCTGCACCGCTTGCAGCGCCTTGGGCAGACCCGACGGGTCGGTGCCGCCTGCCATGGCCATGTCGGGCTTGCCGCCGCCTTTGCCGCCCACCTGCTGAGCCACGAAGTTGACCAGCTCACCGGCCTTGACCTTGCCCGTGTTGTTGGTGGTCACCCCGGCTGCGATCTGCACCTTGTCGCCGTCGACCGCTGCCAGAACGATCACGGCGCTCTTGAGCTTGTCCTTGAGCTTGTCCATGGTGTCGCGCAAGGTCTTGGCATCGGCACCCTGCAAAGTGGCGGCGAGCACCTTGATGCCCTTGACATCGACCACTTGTGCCAGCATCTCGTCGCCCTGCGCCGACGCCAGTCGTCCCTTGAGCGCCGCCATTTCCTTCTCGGATTCCCGCAGCTGTTCCAGCAGGGCACCCACACGGGCCGGCACCTCGCTGGGCACCACGCGCAGGGTACCAGCCACCCCGCCGAGCGTGGCCTCCATGTCCTGCATGTAGGCCAGTGCATTCAGCCCGGTCACGGCTTCCACGCGTCGCACGCCTGCCGCCACCCCGCCTTCGGCCACGATGGTGAACAGCCCGATGTCACCGGTGCGCTGCACATGGGTACCGCCGCACAGTTCACGGCTTCCACCAATGTCGAGCACGCGCACGGTCTCGCCGTACTTCTCGCCGAAAAGCATCATGGCACCGGTCTTCTGGGCCGACTCGATGTCCATCAAGCGGGCTTGCGTGGGTACATTGGCCAGCACTTCGGCGTTCACACGCGCCTCAATCTCGCGAATCTGCGCGTCGGTCACCGGGGCGTTGTGCGCGAAGTCGAAGCGGGTGCGTTCGGCGTTGACCAGCGAACCTTTCTGCTGCACGTGATCGCCCAATACTTCGCGCAAGGCCTTGTGCATGAGGTGGGTCGCGCTGTGGTTGCGAACGGTGGCATTGCGCAAGGCCATGTTGACGCTGGCGGCGACTGTGTCACCCACAGCCAATGTGCCCTGCTCCATGCCACCGTGATGGCCGAACACGTCTGCCTTGATCCTTTGCGTGTCGTCCACGGCAAACCTGGCAGATCCGCTTGTGATGACGCCTTCGTCGCCCACCTGGCCGCCGCTCTCGGCATAGAAAGGCGTGGTGTCGAGCACCACAACACCTTGTTGACCGACCTTGAGCTCGGCCACCGCCGTGCCATCGAGGTACAGCGCCACCACCTTGGCCGGCGCTTCCAGAGACTCGTAGCCGACGAACGCGTTGCCGGCGCCGGTGTAGTCCAGCGCCTTGTCCATCTTGAACTTGCCGGCTGCGCGGCCTTTGGCCTTCTGGGCTTCCATGGCGGCGTGGAAACCGGCTTCGTCCACCGTCAGACCGCGCTCTCGGCACACATCAGCGGAGAGATCCAGGGGAAAGCCGTAGGTGTCGTGAAGTTTGAAAGCCACATCACCGGGCAGCACCTTGGCACCCTCAACGACCTGACCGTTGACTTCCGTCGGCGCCAGGGCCGCATCCAGGATCTCCATGCCATTGGCCAGGGTCTCGTAGAAACGCTCTTCCTCCATCCTCAGCACTTCGGTGATGCGCTGTGCCTGGCTGGCCATGTTTGGGTAGGCCTCACCCATCAGCGCCACCAGATCGGGCACCAGCTTGTGGAAAAACGGGGTCTTCTGACCCAGCTTGTAGCCGTGGCGGATAGCGCGGCGCACGATGCGGCGCTGCACGTAGCCCCGGCCTTCGTTCGATGGAATCACGCCGTCGCTGATCAGGAACGCGGTGGCGCGGATGTGGTCGGCGATCACCTTGAGCGAAGGGTTGCTGAGGTCGGCGGTACCCGTCTCGCGGCCCGCAGCCTTGATCAACGCGTCGAAGATGTCGATCTCATAGTTGCTGTGCACGTGCTGCAATATCGCGGCCAGACGTTCCAGGCCCATACCGGTGTCCACGCAGGGCGCGGGCAGCGGTGTGACCGAGCCATCTTCGGCCATGTTGAACTGCATGAACACGTTGTTCCAGATCTCGATGAAGCGGTCGCCGTCTTCCTCCGGGCTGCCTGGAGGCCCGCCCGGAATATGGTCGCCGTGGTCGTAGAAGATCTCGCTGCAGGGGCCGCAAGGCCCGGTGTCGGCCATCATCCAGAAGTTGTCGCTCTTGTAGCGCCCGCCCTTGTTGTCCCCGATGCGAATCACGCGTTCCGGCGGCAGGCCGATTTCTTTGGTCCAGATGTCGTAGGCCTCGTCGTCTTCCTCGTACACCGTGGCCAGGAGGCGATCGGCCGGCAGCTTGTAGACCTCGGTCAACAACTCCCAGGCCCACTTCAACGATTCACGCTTGAAGTAATCGCCAAAACTCCAGTTGCCCAACATCTCGAAGAAGGTGTGGTGGCGCGCGGTGTAGCCCACGTTTTC
>JAABRN010000275.1 GCA_011390855.1 Hydrogenophaga sp.
GGTACCAGACCGCTCGAAGGCACCACGGTGTGGCCCTTGGAGGCGAAAAAGTCCAGGAAAGTCTTGCGGATGTCTGCAACGGAGGCGGGGCGGGTCATGTTGGCCTTGTAGAGGTTCTGTCGATCTGGATCGGTCTGGCGCCAGGGAGCGCCAACCCCGTATTTTCCAACATGCTGGACGCATCCCGCTCGGGTGCATGAAAACGGGTGGTTCAGCCAACACAGTCACGGGCGGTACCGCCGCATTGAATGCACAGGACTATCCTCGGGCGTTCGCGGGAGGCACAATGGGTAATTATTTAACAAGTTAAGTGAAT
>JAABRN010000276.1 GCA_011390855.1 Hydrogenophaga sp.
CCGACGCAACGCGCCTGCAAGGTGGAATTCACCCTGACCTATGGGTTCTCCAGTCAGACGCTGGCAACGCTGGTGGGGCCGGTATTCGACAAGATCGCAGGCAGCCTGGTGGACGCATTCGTCAAGCGCGCAGATAAAGTTTACGGCGTAGAGTGAAAGAACGAATGGGGTTCTAGTGAAGGTTCAATTGCTGTATTCACCTGTGCCACGCCGAGTGCTGGAGACCACGCTGGAAATGCCGTCAGGCACCAGCTTGGGCGACGCCATTCTGCGGTCTGGCTGGATGGATGCTCACCCTGAGTTGCAGTCAACCGCCGTGGCTTTCGGCATCTGGGGGCGCCGAGCCAACTTGAAAACGCCGCTTCGAGAGGGGGACAGGGTGGAGGCCTACCGACCGCTTCGGGTAGATCCCAAAGTGGCTCGCAGAGAACGCTTCATCGGTCAGGGCGCCAGGTCTGCCGGCCTGTTTGCTCAGCGGCGACCTGGCTCGAAGGCAGGCTACTGAGCCTGTCTGCCCGGGGCAGCGCCACAATCGCGCTGCATGATGTCGCTCAATCTGCGTGTTTCGGCGGCGCGCGCGGCATCGTCCATGATTTCGCGCTCGCCCTTGGCGTTGGTCGTTGCAATGCGAACACCGGAATCCATGGTTGCCTTGGCCCTTTGTGCGCGCTCGCAGTTCTCGGCTCGCAATTTGGCAACCCGGGCTTCCTCGGCTTTGACCTTGGCCTCTTCAGCGGCTTCGGCCTGGCGTTTTCTGGCTTCTAGCTGTTCGTCACGCGCCGGCGGCTTTGGAGCGGCCGGTGCTGCTGCCGTGGCGGCTTCATCGCCGGGCGCCGGGGCTGGTGCTGCGGGTGCACGGGCGCCTGGCCGTTGGAGAACGTCTTTGTCGGGAACGCTGGCCGGTGGCGGCGTGTCGCTGAACACCTTGCGACCCGTGTTGTCCACCCACTGCCACTGTGCGAAAGCAATCTGGCTGAACGCGAGAAGTGCGACCACCGCAAAGGGCTGCCGCCAAGAGGGGCGAAGAGAGGTAGGTATTGCCATTCCCGCAGTTTAGCGCCGGCTCCCGATAACGTGGTGCAGAGGACCTCGCGTGTGGCACACAAGATGCAGTTTTCGTGAGGTTTTCAGGGCGAAACCCGGCCATTTCCGGGGCAAATCACAACGCCTGTCCCCGGTGGAGTGCCGTTGGTCGCCGGATACAATGGTGCTTTTGGAGCTTTTTCCCATGCGTCTCCTCGGCAAAGCGCTCACCTTCGACGACGTGTTGCTGGTGCCAGCGTACTCGCAGATCCTCCCCAAGGACGCTTCGCTCGCGACCCAGTTCTCCCGCAATATCCACCTCAACCTGCCGCTTGTGTCCGCTGCCATGGACACAGTGACGGAGGCTCGCCTGGCGATTGCCATTGCGCAGGAAGGCGGCATCGGGATCATTCACAAGAACCTCACTGCACAGGAGCAGGCCGCTCAGGTGGCCAAGGTCAAGCGCTATGAGTCGGGTGTGTTGCGAGACCCGGTGGTGATCACTTCGAGCACCACGATTCGCGAAGTCATGAAGCTGTCTGACGAACTCGGCATCTCTGGCTTTCCCGTGGTGGACGGAGGCAAGGTGGTCGGTATCGTCACTGGGCGAGACCTCCGGTTCGAGACCCGCTATGAGCTTCCGGTGAGCGAGATCATGACCCCGCGCGAGCGGTTGATCACGATGCCCGACGGCACCACACCCGCTGAGGCCAAGGCGCTGCTCAACAAGCACAAGCTGGAGCGCCTGCTTCTGGTCAATGACGCGTCCGAGCTCAAAGGGCTGATCACCGTCAAGGACATCACCAAGCAACTCAATTTTCCGAGCGCTGCGCGCGATGCGGCTGGGCGCCTGCGCGTAGGGGCCGCTGTGGGCGTGGGAGAGGGAACGGAAGAGCGTGTGGAGGCACTGGTCAGGGCCGGAGTGGATGCCATCGTGGTGGACACCGCTCATGGGCACAGCAAAGGCGTGCTGGACCGGGTGCGCTGGGTCAAGCAGAACTACCCCCAAGTGGACGTGATCGGTGGCAACATCGCCACTGGCGGCGCAGCCACTGCTCTGGTGGAGGCGGGTGCTGACGGCGTGAAGGTGGGTATCGGGCCAGGATCGATCTGCACCACCCGCATCGTTGCTGGCGTGGGCGTGCCGCAGATCATGGCCATTGACAGCGTGGCCAGCGCGCTGCAAGGAACAGGCGTGCCAATGATTGCCGACGGAGGCATCCGCTACAGCGGCGACATTGCCAAGGCCATTGCAGCAGGTGCCAACACCGTGATGATGGGCGGCATGTTCGCTGGCACGGAAGAGGCGCCCGGCGAGATCGTTCTGTTCCAGGGGCGCAGCTACAAGAGCTACCGCGGCATGGGCTCCATTGGTGCCATGCAGCAGGGCAGCGCTGACCGCTACTTCCAGGAGTCGAGCACAGGCAACCCCAACGCAGACAAACTGGTGCCCGAGGGCATCGAAGGTCGCGTGCCTTACAAAGGATCCGTGGTTTCGATCATTTTCCAGATGGCAGGTGGTCTGCGGGCCTCCATGGGCTATTGCGGGTGCCCCACCATCGAGCACATGCGCCACAAGGCCGAGTTCGTGGAAATCACCTCAGCCGGCATCCGCGAGAGTCATGTGCACGATGTGCAGATCACGAAAGAGGCCCCCAACTACCGGGCGGACTGAACCTTCCCGCTCCGCAGGCCGTCCAGTGAGACGGCCTTTTCTTTTTTTCGACGCGACACCAATCCGCCATGCAGCACCAGAAAATCCTCATCCTCGATTTCGGTTCACAAGTCACACAGCTGATTGCCCGCCGCGTGCGCGAAGCGCATGTGTATTGCGAAGTGCATCCTTGTGATGTGAGCAGCGACTGGGTGCGTGAGTTCGCGGCCGATGGGCAACTCAATGGTGTGA
>JAABRN010000277.1 GCA_011390855.1 Hydrogenophaga sp.
GCATTTGTTACGGCATGCAGACCATGGCGCAGCAGTTGGGCGGCAAGGTCGAGGCGGGCACCACCCGCGAGTTTGGCTATGCCGAGGTGCGCGCGCGCGGCCACACACCGCTGCTCAAGGACATTGCCGACTTCCACACCCCCGAAGGCCACGGCATGCTGAAGGTCTGGATGAGCAACGGCGACACGGTCACCGAAATGCCGGCGGGCCTCAAGCTCATGGACAGCACCGACAGCTGCCCCATCGCCGGCATGGCCGACG
>JAABRN010000278.1 GCA_011390855.1 Hydrogenophaga sp.
TGACGTGCAGGTGTACGCGCCGTACGTGTACGACGCCGTGAAGGTCATGGCCAACGCCATGGTGACCGCTAACTCGTCCGATCCAGCCAAGTACCTGCCAGCCCTCAAGGCCACCGAGTACAAAGGCGTAACCGGCAACATCTCCTTCGACGAAAAGGGCGATATCAAGAATGGCGCCCTCACGCTGATGACCTACAAGGGCGGCGCCCGCACCACCCTCGCCGTCATCCGCTGATCACATGAGATTTGGGAGCTCTTCTTGGGCTCCCTAAAAAACAAAGCCACCTTCGGGTGGCTTTGTTTTGGTCTATGGGTGTGCCGAGCTGCTGGCTGAAACCTAGTCATATCGGCAACACGCATTGACTTTGGTCCTTGACCACACAGTGAAGTCTCTGCTTCTGCCCTGATTCGAATGGCCTTCGACGGTTGTTGGAGGCGCGTAAGCTGGCCATGTGCGCCTTGGCGCGGCGAACAGCAAGTCAACAGCAGGGCCATCGCGAGTTGGTTCTCATCGAGTGCTGCCGTCCAGGGCACACGCAGAGGACACTATTCTTATAGGCGCAGGAGTACACAGCATCTAAGCACTCGGAGTGCTGGCTAACACGCCGGAAGCTATCGGCGAAGCATCGGCTAATATGCGCCTGCCGGGAGCGCGCGCAGCGAGTGCAGCTTCGACAGTCTGAAGAGTGACCGGGTTCGTGATGCGGCCCACTCGCCTAACATCGACGAGGGATGTCCCGATCTGCTGCACGACTGTCTCGCTGACTTTTTCAGTGGAAAAACCGTAAGCGTACGGCCATCCCATCTTGACCGCGGGACGCGGTCTTCGTTTGGGTGGTGGAGCGGTTAGGCTGGCTGCCAGCGTTGCGGCAGCAGCTCGCGGATCTGGCTGGCGCGCTGCATGGGCAGACGTGCCATCACATCGCGCAGATAGACGTAGGGATCGTGCCCGTTCATGCGCGCTGACTGGATCAGGCTCATGACGGCGGCCGCACGTTTGCCCGCGCGCAAGCTGCCGGCGAACAGCCAATTGTTTCGACCAATAGCGATGGGGCGGATCTGGTTCTCGATCCAGTTGTTGTCCACGGGCAGTTGCCCGTCATCGGTGAAGCGGATGAGCGCGGCCCAGCGTTTGAGGCTGTAGTCCAGCGCCTTGGCTGTGGCCGATCCGTCGGGCACCTTGCGCCGCTGCATCGTCATCCATTTGTGCAGGGCGTCCAGGAGCGGCGTCGTTCTCTCCCGCCGGACTGCGAGACGCTGCTCGGCGCTGAGCTCCTTGACCTCGCGCTCGATGTCATAGACCCGGGCGAACTGTTGTAGGGCGAACTCGGCGATCTGGCTCTGGTTGGCCGCGTGCAGATCAAAGAATTTGCGCCGCGCGTGCGCCAGGCAGCCCACCTCGGTCACGCCGGCAGTCATGAGGGCCTTGTACCCGCTGAAGTCATCGCAAAGCAGGCTGCCCTTCCAGTCGCCCAGGAACGTGCGAGCGTGCTCGCCAGCGCGGCTCTCGCAGAAGTCGTAGACCACCGCCCTCGTATTCTCGAAGGCCCCGGTGGCATAGGCCCAAAGGTACGCCCGGTGTGTCTTGCCGTTGCCCGGCTTGAGCATGGCCACCGGCGTCTCGTCGGCATGCAGAACACGGTGCTGCAGCAGCTCAAACCTCAGTGCGTCGACCAGTGGCTGCAGCTGTACGCCGCAGGCGCCCACCCATTGAGCGAGCGTGGAGCGCGGGATGGCGAGACCAGCCCGGCCGAAGATCGCTTCCTGGCGGTACAGCGGCAGGTGATCGGCGTACTTGGCCACCAGCACCTGCGCCAGCAGTCCGGTGGTGGGGATGCCCTTGTCGATGACGTGTGGATCGACCGGCACTTGGGTGAGCGTTTCGCACTGAGCGCAGGCCCACTTGCCCCGGATGTGGCGCTCGACCGTGAACACACCGGGCACGTAGTCCAGCTTCTCGGCCACGTCCTCGCCCACTCGCTTCATCTGGCACCCACAGGAACAGGTGGTCGAGACGGGCTCGTGGCGAATCTCTCGCCGCGGCAGGTTGGCCGGCAGCGGGGTACGTTTGGGGACTTGCTTGTCCTGGCGAGCTGCAACCGCTGGCATGGCCTGCTCGATCTCGTCAGCCACAGCCTGCAGGTCCTCGTCCAGTGTTTCGTCTAGCAGGCTCTTCTGCTCGGCGCTGAAGCGCTCGGACTGCGCGGCGAACTTCATGCGCTTGAGCAGCGCGTTCTCATGCGTGAGCTTGTCGATCAGGGCCTGCTTGAAGACGACCTCCTGGCCCTGGCGCGCGATCACACTGTCTCGCTCTGCCAGCTCACCCATCAATGACAGCAGAGCCGCGCGCATCTGCTGCGGCTCCAGGGTATCAAGGTGGTCTGCGGTGATCACGGGAGATGATGATGCGACGAACATCACACTCGCGCATCGGTGCAAGCTCTGATTGCTTGGCCACCTACCGGAGCTCTCAAAGCACGGTGATGATTCCAGCCTCGCCGACGCTCTTCCAGGGCAGGCCCAGCACCAGCGCATCGAACTGCGCGTGGCTGAGTGTGGCGGTAGTGGCGGCATCGCGCGGCCAGACGAACTTGCCGCTGTTCAGGCGCCGCGCCGCCAGCCACACACCGATGCCGTCGTGCACCAGCACCTTCATGCGGTTGGCGCGACGGTTGGAGAACAGGTAAGCGTGGTGCGGACGCGCGGCACCGAAGACCGACACCACACGCGCCAGCGCAGTCTCGGTGCCCGCTCGCATGTCCAACGGCTCGGTGGCCAGCCACAGGGCATCCACCCGGATCACTTGAGCAGCTCTCGCATCCACACAGCGCACTGCTCGGCCGCCGCCAGGGGCCAGGTCACCGAGACGCTGGTGGCGCCACGGCGCAGCTCGATACGGATGTCCGGCGCAGGTGCGTGCGCGGCTGTCGGCAGTGGCACAGGAACGAACGCCGCAGCGTTTACCGCAGGCAGCGCGCCACCTGACTGTCGGCGCCACTTGTGTACGACGTTGGCGTTGATGCCGTGGGACAGGGCTATGCTGGCCACCGATGCATCCGGCTCGGCGCACTGACTGAGGATCTGCTGCTTGAGCTCGGCGTCGTACCGCCGGCGGGTCTTCTTCCTGGCTTCATTCATGGTGTCCACCTATTCGATTGGTGGACACCATCGTTGCCGCTTAGGCCAATCCCTTCAAGGGTGGGATGGCCAGACGCTTACTGCCTTCCGGCGTGCCTCGAAGGTGAACTGTGAGCGT
>JAABRN010000279.1 GCA_011390855.1 Hydrogenophaga sp.
CGGCAGACCTACTTCCGCACCGAGCTTTACGCGGCGCTGCGCATCTTGCAGGCCTGGCACATCGCCCCGGAACGTTTCGTGGGTTCGTGGGCGGGCGCGTTTGGCCACACGCAGTTCATGCCCAGCACGTTCGAGCGGCTGGCGGTGGACTTTGACGGTGACGGCAAGGCCGATCTGATGGACAGCACAGCAGACGCCCTGGCCTCCACCGCCAACTTCCTGCAAAAAGCCGGCTGGCGAACCGGGCAGCCCTGGGGCTTTGAAGTGCGCCTGCCGGCTGGCACCAGCGTGAGCGGCGAAGGCCGGCGCACCAAGCGCCCCATGAGCGAATGGGCCGCTCGCGGCCTGCGCACAGTGGACGGTTCACCCCTGCCCACCGGCGTGGGCAATGCCGGCCTCATGACACCGGCAGGCGCTGCCGGCCCGGCCTTTCTGGTGCTTCGCAACTTTGACGCCATCTACAGCTACAACGCGGCCGAGAGCTACGGCCTGGCCATTGCCCACCTGGCGGACCGCCTGCGAGGCGGCGGCCCCTTCGCCACCCCCTGGCCCACCGACGACCCTGGCATTTCCCGGGCCGAACGCCGTGAACTGCAAGGCCTGTTGATCCTGCGCGGGCACGACATCGGCGAGGTGGACGGCATGCTGGGTGCCCGGAGCCGCGCAGCGATCCAGCTGGAGCAGGAGCGCCTGGGCCATGAAGCCAACGGGCGTGGCGGGCAGAAAATCTTGCGCGCGCTGCGGGGCAGTTGAGGCTCAGTGCTTGCCCGCTTGGGAGCGGGCCAGGCTGCTGGCCACCCGCTCGCTGGCCCTGCGCAAATGCGCCTTGAGCGCAGGCGGCTCAAGCACATCAAAGTCCACGTCCAGCGCCATGAGCCAGTAGACCAGTGAATCCAGCTGGCCCGCGCCACAGTGCATGAGGCAGTGCGCATCGTCGATGGGCTCCAGCGTGGCGGCCGATGGGGGGATGGTGCGCAGCATCACCTCACGTGAACGGTGCAGCACCACCCGCGCCTGGTCGCCCTGGTGCACACCCGCCATCGCCCCCGTGACGTAGGCACGCAAGTCGCCTGCGGGCGCTGGGCGCGGCGCGAAGTGCAAGCCGGTGCGGAGAGTGCCTTGCACGCGGTCGATGCGAAAGGTGCGCCAGTCGACGCGCGTCGGGTCCCAGGCCACGAGGTACCAGTGATTGCCCGTGTGCACCAGCCCATGCGGCTCCACCGTGCGCACACTGGCCTGACCGCGAAGGTCGCGGTAATGAAAGCCCACCTCCAGCTGATCGCGGCAGGCCGTGGCCAAAGAGGCCAGCACGCCGGCATCAATGGTCGGCCCCATGCGCTGCACCGGCAGGATGGCCGAACGCAGCGCGTTGGTGCGGCGGCGCAGGCGGGTGGGCATCACCTGCTCCAGCTTCACCAGCGCGCGCAGCGAGCTTTCTTCCACACCGCTCACGGTACCGGCGGCGGCAATCTGCAAGGCAATGGCCACAGCCAGTGCCTCTTCGTCGTCCAGCAGCAGCGGCGGCAGCGATTGCCCTGCGCGAAACGCGTAGCCACCCGCCACACCACTGCTGGCATGAATGGGGTAGCCCAGTTGGCGCAACCGGTCGATGTCACGGCGCAGCGTGCGCGGGTGCACTTCCAGCCGCTCGGCCAGTTCGGGGCCTGCCCAATGGCTGCGGGTCTGCAGCAGCGACAGCACCCGCAGCAAGCGTGAAGACGAAGAAAGCATGGTCACACTCCAGCTTTTGTTGAGGACCGAAATTGTCCTCAATTGGCGCGACATTGTGGCCACGGGTTTGGCGCGGCGTCGAACCCGCCTTCAACCCTTCAAAGGAGCCCCCCATGCCAAAAATCGTTCTTTACTGGCACCCCATGTCCAGCGCCACACCCATCGCCTGCGCCCTCGCCGAACTGGGCGTGCCACACGAACGCGTCAAGGTCGACATCACCACCGGCGAGCAACACCAGCCCGACTACCTGGCCCTGAACCCCAATGGCAAGGTCCCCACGCTCACGGTCGACGGTGCGCCCATGTTCGAGGCGCTGGCCATCGAGCTGTGGCTGGGCCAGACTTACGGCGTCAAGAGCGGCCTGTGGCCTGCCGAAGGCACGCCCGAGCGTTTGCAGGCCATGGCGTGGAGCACATGGGCCTACGTGACCTATGGCGCACAGCTGGTGCGTCTGCAGGCCTCGACCGACCTGGGCACGCCTGACGATGCGCACGGCATAGCGGCACGCAAAAGCCTTGATGAACTGCTGACCGTGCTCGACAGCCGCCTCAGCCAGCAGGCCTGGATGCTCGGCGACCACTACACCCTGGTGGACCTCATCGTGGCCTCGGTGATCGGGTACAGCGCCTACATTGGTGCACCAGTGGCCGCGCACCCAGCCACCCTGGCCTGGATGCAGAAGGTGCAGGCACGGCCGTCGATGCAGATCGACGCCTGACCAGCAGTTGGCCAGCGGCGGGGCTCCATCTGGGGGCGCCGCCTGCCGGTATCGGCCGGTGTCGACATGGCGCAGAAGTCCGGGTTCATGGCTTCGCGTCAAACTCTCGCTGTCGGCAATGTGTTGCCGGTTGGCTTGGGAGGGGCTATGGCGGCAACAGGCTGGTAGCTGCCATAGTGCCATCAAGATGCAATAGCCACTGAAAGACCTAAACAGCGATCGAGACGCACAACACAGGTTGCGGGCGCCTACGCAGCACCTTGTTGCGAACCAGAGGGTAGTTTGGCCGCTAGACCCGAATACGCTCGCTTCTAGGGTCGTACATCGGCATCAGCGAGGCGTTGGCCAACACCCGGCGGTCGTTCACTTCCACCTCAAAGCGGTGGTTGCGGAGCACCTCGGTGGAGATTGCCTCCTCCAACTCAAGCATACCCAGCCCCACCGAAGCACCCAAGGAGTACCCAAAGGCCCCAGCGCGGATATAGCCACAGTACTTGCCATCACACAAGATAGGTTCCTGGCCGTACAGCAGCGGCTCGGGGTCTTGCAGAAGGAATTGCACCAGTCGCTTCTTCAGCGGGCCGCTGGCCTTCTGGGCCAGCAGAGCCTCGCGCCCGATAAAGTCGCCTTTCTCAAAGTCCACCACAAAACCCAGCCCCGCCTCCAGCGGCGTGTCGGTGTTGTCGATGTCGACCGCAAAGTCGCGGTAACCCTTCTCCAAACGCAAGCTCTCCAGCGCCATCAGGCCAGCGTGCACCAGCGGCCGCCCAAGGCGCTCGCTGTCCTCCACCAAGGCGTCGTA
>JAABRN010000280.1 GCA_011390855.1 Hydrogenophaga sp.
CCAGGCGGTGCAGCGGCGCTTCGTCTGCGCTCACGCCGGTGTAGCGGCCAATCAGTTGCAACTGGCTGACGGGCACATACAGCACGGCCTTGTCGGCGTATTCCAGGTGCAGGAACTCCATCAGGGCAGGCGAGCCGTCGGGATTTTTCTCTCCCATGTCCATGTTCACCAGGCCCCGGTAACGGCCAATGCCGTGGGCGTTGTGCACCACCGGGTCGCCCAGATTGAGCTCGCTGAGGTCTTTGATGAGCGCGTCGACATCGCTGACCT
>JAABRN010000281.1 GCA_011390855.1 Hydrogenophaga sp.
CTGTTCCTGCTTCTTGCGGCGCCGGGTGGTGGGGCCAGCAGCGAAAAGCTCGGTTTCAGTGACAAAGTCGATGCTGCCTTCCAGCCAGGAAAACCCCACCGAAAGCGCTGCCGTGGCAATACCGATCTTTTCGTTGCTGTTCTCAAATTCGGTCAGAGAATCAAAGCCGGGTGGGCTGACCCCGCTTGCGCGCAAGAAGTCCAGCAGGCTCTCGCGTCGGCCATCGCTCTCAGCCAGCAGCAACACGCGGTGTGCGGTGTTCCGTATGTGGGCTTGCAGGCGCGCGAGTGGGTCGTCAGCCCCACGCACCACGGCGAGCTCACCGAGCTTCTGGAAGTGCGCGCTGTCTGCTACATCCGAGAGTTCAGGGCGGATGGCGAGCTGCGCATGCGCGTTGGCGTGGGTATAGAACTGTTCGGCAGATAAAAACAGCGACTCTGGCGGAAGCGCGGGGCGCTCCGGGTCGGTGCGCACGATGCGGTAGCGGTCTTGGGTGTCTTTCCAGAAGCGCTGAAAGGCCGGCTCCAGGTCGCCGTGCAGCACCACCGCAGCCGCCTCTCCCAGGTAATCAAAGACGGTTGCGGTTTCTTCGAAGAACAGGGGCAGGTAGTACTCGATGCCGGCGGTTGCCACGCCGTTGCCCATGTCTTTGTAAATGCGGCTCTTGGTCGGATCGCCTTCCAGCAGCTCGCGCCATCGGCTGCGAAAGCGGGCGCGCGCGGCGTCGTCCATGGGAAATTCGCGCCCGGGCAGCAGGCGAACCTCCGGCACCGGGTACAGGCTGCGCTGGCTGTCGGGGTCGAAGGTCCGGATGCTGTCGATCTCGTCATCGAACAGGTCCACCCGGTACGGTACCAGGCTGCCCATGGGGAACAGGTCGATCAGGCCCCCGCGCACCGCGTATTCGCCAGGGCTCACCACCTGGGTCACGTGCTGGTAGCCTGCCAGCGTCAACTGCCCTTTGAGTTTGGCCTCATCGAGCCTCTGCTTGACCTTGAACTCGAACGTGTAGCCCGCAAGAAATGAAGGCGGTGCCAGTCGATACAGCGCTGTGGTGGCGGGTACCACCACCACGTCTGCACCCGCATCCTTGGCGTTTCCGTTGGCTCGGTTGTGGATGCGCCAGAGCGTGGCCAGACGTTCGGAGATCAGGTCCTGATGGGGCGAAAACGTGTCGTATGGAAGGGTTTCCCAGTCAGGGAACAGGGCAATGCGCAGCTCAGGCGCAAAAAACGCCATTTCGTCGATGAGTCGCTGGGCGTCGGTCGCATCGGCCGTGACGATGGCCGTCGGTCTCCCAGCGGCCAACTCACGTTGCGCAAGCTGAGCCAGCAGCATGGCATCTGCAGATCCACTGGGGCGGGGCAGGGTGAAACGTTTGCCGGGAGTGAGTTTGGGCAGTTGCATGAGGGCAGTTAAGGGTCGGAATCGAGGTCACAGGGGACCAGCCATGACAAACACCCCCGGCCCGACAAGGCAGGGGGTGAACGATCTGATTCTAGAATGCGGCACCCTTATGCCTGATTGCTCCGAACAAATCACCCATTCCAACGCCGCCCGGTCTGCCGTGCGTTGCCACTTGCTATTGCCATGTGCGGGCTTCGGGTCGCGGGCAGGCAGTGCGCAGCCCAAGCAATACCAGCCGCTGGCGGGCAAGCCGATGGTGTTGCACACGCTCGCTGCTTTCGAGGCGGTTGAACGTTTGCACACGCGTTTGTTGGTGGTGGCACCGGGAGACAACACATTCGGGGAAGCTACGCCCGCAGATGTGACGGTGGCTGCCTGCGGAGGGGCGAGCCGTGCGCACAGCGTGTTCAATGGGCTTGGTGTGTTGCAGCAGATGGGCGCAGCGGCCATGGACTGGGTGCTGGTGCACGATGCGGCGCGCTGTTTGTTGACGCCTGCTCAGGTGAATGCGCTGATGGATGCCTGCTGGGAAGATGCCGTGGGCGGGTTGTTGGCCTTGCCGCTGCCCGACACCCTGAAGGCCGGTGCCGATGGGCGCGTGGCCGCCACGGTTGACCGGTCCGAAAAATGGCTGGCACAAACGCCGCAAATGTTTCGTCTGGGCGCCTTGCACTCAGCGATGGCACTTCATCTGGTCGAAGATTTTGCCGGCGTGACCGATGAATCCAGCGCCATGGAAATGGCCGGCCACAAGCCTCTTCTGGTTCGCGGCAGCTCGCAGAACTTCAAGGTCACTTACCCGGAAGACTTTTCTCTCGCTGAATCCGTTTTGAGGAACCGCACATGACATCGCCCATTCCTGCCCTGCGAATCGGCGAAGGCTGGGACGTCCATGCCCTGGTTCCTGGCCGCCCGCTGATCATCGGTGGTGTGCATGTCCCGCATTCCATGGGCCTGCTGGGGCATTCCGATGCCGACGTGTTGTTGCATGCCATCACGGACGCACTGCTGGGGGCCGCGTCGCTGGGCGATATTGGCCGGCATTTCCCAGACACCGATGAGCGCTTCAAGGGTGCTGACTCAAGCACCCTGCTGCTGGAAGTCGCTCGTCGCGTGCGCGCCGAGGGCTTCGAGATCGCGAACATTGACAGCACGGTGATTGCCCAGGCACCGAAGCTCGCGACCCACATTCCCGCCATGCAGCAGGGTATCGCGGCAACGCTGGGCCTGCTGCTATCGCAGGTCAATGTGAAGGCCAAGACAGCTGAAAAGCTGGGGCCTGTGGGGCAGGGCTTGTCGATTGAAGCCCGTGCCGTGGCGTTGCTGTTCCGGTAGGTTGGGGGGCGCGACGGGGGGGCGGGAAAATTTCAGTTCACCGCCCTGGGCAGTTTGATGTGTGCAGCCAGCCCGCCCGTGCTGCTGTTGGCCAGCGCAAAACGCCCACCCATGCGTGCGATGGCCCGCTCCACAATCGCCAGACCGAGTCCAGTGCCCGTGGCCGACTGGCGGGATGCATCACCCCGGAAGAAGGGTTGGGTGAGTTGTTCCAGCATTTCGGGAC
>JAABRN010000282.1 GCA_011390855.1 Hydrogenophaga sp.
AGCAGGTCGGCCAGCGCGCCGGTGCCCGAGAGTTGCACATTGCCGTGTGCGTCCTTCTCCACGTCCTTGGCCAGTTGGGTGATGATGGGCTGGCCAGAGGCATCGTGAATGCCCTCGCTCACGGCGATCACGCAGCGGCCAAACCGTTCGTATGTCGCCTTGACGTCTGCCAGAAACCTCGGGATGTCGAACACCCGCTCAGGCACATAGATCAGGTGCGGTCCGTCGTCGGGAAACTTCTTTCCCAGCGCTGAGGCGGCGGTAAGAAAGCCGGCATGCCGGCCCATGACCACA
>JAABRN010000283.1 GCA_011390855.1 Hydrogenophaga sp.
CCCGGCAAGGCCGCGTTGTCGAGATTGGCACCCGCAAAAGCTTGCGCCACAAACCGCGCGGCCGAAGGAAAGCCGGGTGTGTGGTCGCTGCCCACAAGGTCGTTGTCGATCGTCTTGGGAATGTGGATGCTGCGCAGCGGGTAGCCCGCCTTGCGTGCTTCTTCGCTGACGATGCGCACGGTGTCTGAAGAATCGTTTCCGCCGATGTAGAAGAAGTGCTCGATCTCGTGGGCACGCAACACCTTGAAGATTTCCTGGCAGTACTTGAGATCGGGCTTGTCGCGTGTGGACCCGAGTGCTGAAGATGGCGTGTTGGCCACCGCTTCGAGGTTGTGGCTGGTCTCCTGGGTGAGGTCGAGAAAGTCTTCGTCCACGATGCCTCGCACGCCATGGCGCGCTCCATACACACGCTGTACCTGCTGAAAACGCCGTGCCTCCAGCGCCACACCCACAAGCGACTGGTTGATGACGGCGGTGGGCCCACCACCTTGGGCAACGAGGATTTTTCCGGATGACATGGGGGCTCCTTGGGGTTGTGTGCGGTTCAGAGGCAGGGCAGCTGTACCCGCATCATGATGCACCGCTCAACAAAAAAATCTGGTGGCACACTTTGCCCCGCCAGGCAAAGCCGTGCCACTGCCGACATTCATGCACATCTGCCCATTTTGAACTCAGGACCACGGGCTGAAGAAGCGCCATCGGAACAGAAGCGTTTCTCCAGCCGATTGCCAAGGTAACGCACATGAAAACCTTCCACAATCCCCACCACACCCTGCACCAGGGCCGCGAAGAAATGTTTCGGGGCCGCCTGGTGCCCTGCCACGAAGTGCCGGCGCGGCTGGATTTTGTATTGACCGAACTGCAACGCCGCCCACTGGGCGCTCTGGAAGCCCCCACAGTGAGCGACGCCGAACTGGACAAGGCCATCGCACGCGTACACAGCGCCCGGTACCTGGAATTTCTGGCCGGTGCATGGGCCGAATGGGTGGCGATGGACCCGGCGAATGCGCAGCGCGACGCCCTGCCCTCCGTCTGGCCGCTGGGCAATCCGCATGGCTTCCGTACCGATGTGCTGCCGCACAACTTCGCCGCGCGCCTGGGCCTGTTTTCTTTTGATTCGGGCTCGCCCCTGACGGCTGGCACCTGGGCAGCAGCGCGGGGTGGCGCCGCCTGCGCGCTGGCCGCAGCAAACGAACTGCTTGCGGGCGAGCGCAGCGCCTTCGCACTCTCCCGCCCGCCAGGCCACCACGCCGGGCCTGATTTTTTTGGTGGCTACTGCTTCCTGAACAACGCAGCCATAGCGGCGCAAGTCCTGCGCGATGGCGGTCTGGCACGGGTGGCTGTGCTGGACGTGGACTACCACCACGGCAACGGAACACAGACCATCTTCTATGAGCGGGGCGATGTGCTCACGGTCTCGATCCACGGGGACCCGGCCACCGAATACCCGTTCTTCCTTGGCCATTCAGACGAGCGCGGTGCCGGTGCGGGCAAAGGCTTCAACCTGAATCTGCCGTTGCCGCGCGGCACACGGTTTGACACCTGGCACGTCGCACTGGAACGCGCACTAGAGGCTGTGGCCGCGTTCAAGGCCGACGCGCTGGTGGTGCCGATGGGCCTGGACACATTCGAAGGCGACCCGATTTCTGGCTTCATGCTGAAGAGCGATGACTATTTCGTGGTGGGAGAGGCACTGGCAGGCGCCGGCCTGCCCACGCTATTCACCTTTGAAGGTGGTTACGCCGTGGATGCCGTGGGCACCAACGCGGTGAACCTGCTGGAAGGTTTCAATCGCGCGGTGTGAATGCATGAGCCGTGTTTCTGGTCAGCCACACGACTCAGAACGCGTCGGCCCAGCGCCATCGGCGTGGGGCTGCAGGTCCAACCGGGCGGAGATCAGCCTGCCTTGTAGAAAATGTAGTCAGCCTGGTAGTTCACGATCTGCCTGGCGCCCGTGTTGGCCGCGCCACACGGCATGGCTGGCGCCACGCCACCTATCGTGGCCACACGCTGGATGTAGCTCACGCCTTGCATGGCACCCATGCCCATGGCAGGGTTGGCCTTCACCAGTTGCAGCGGAATGTTGCCCGTGCCGCCGGGTGACACGGCGAGCTGGGTCGCGGTGAGCTTGGAGCCGTCCATGCTTTCCCAGGTGGCGGGCGGGCCGTAGTACTTGCCCACCTGCTTGCCGCTGCGGTCCATCAGCTTGGCGTCGGGGCCCGCAAACACCCACTCAAACTGGCCGGGCATGTTGGCTTTGACGCGGCACTCATAGGTGATCTGGCCGACACCCACGGTTTCCATCACGACTTTGTTGCCAGCCGGTACTTGCACGCTGGCTGGCAGGGCAGCCTGCGAATACATCATGGGAGCGGGTGCGCTCATGTTGGAAGCGCAAGCGGTGAAGGAAAAGGCGGCAGCGGCGGCCAGAGTGGTCTTGATGATCATGAAAAACTCCTCGAGTTGGTGGTTGAAAAACAATGGATGGCTGCGCGCGCACAACGCTTCTCATCAAGGAAGCGCATCCGGAGCGAACCGCTCCATCCAGAGATACCGTGGATCCGGCTTTGCCGGTCCACTGGTATCGCCCCCTCGCAGGGGGTCGCGCGCAGCGCGGCGGGGGTGGTCCTTCTCAAGCGCCGAAAGACAGTGCACCCGGTGGCAGCGGACGGCCCAGCGCACTGGTGAGTACCGTGTAGTGCATGGTTTCGTCGGCAGCGAGACGTGCGGCGACCTTGGCCAGCTCGCGGTCACCCAGCGCAGGGATCACGCTCAGGTAGGCGTTGGTGGCACCCAGCTCCAGGCGAGCGGCCAGGTCAAGCACGTCACCCTGGCTCTTGAGCGCGCCAGCGTTGAGTGACTTGGCGTATTCATCGAGCTTCATTTCGGCCACAGGCTTGCCGCCCAGCTTCTGAATGGTGGCCACCAGCGCATCGCGGTGGGTCTTGTGATGACCCTGGAACTGCACCGCCACATCCAGCACGGGCTTTTGCAGCAGGCCACTGCCGGCACCCAGTTGGTAAGCGTTGATGGCTTCGTGTTCCAGACCCAGGGCCACATTGAGGATCTCCACGTCTTTGGAGGTGTCCCCCTTCATGCCTTGGGCCATCACGTCCTTGCCTGCCAGCAGCGCCACAGCCACAGCGGACAGGGCGCTACCGCCACGGATGAAACCCCGGCGCGAAGCCGGTGCAGTGATCAGGGATGCTGGGTTCTGGTGATTGCTCATGGTGTGTCCTGTTGTCTTGTTGATGTGGGGGGGGCAATGGTTGACGGAGCGCCATTTGCGACAACCGTCGATGTGAATACGCAGGGCGCGTCCGAAGTGGATTCAAAAAACGAGCAAATTTTTCGGATTGGGAAGTTTTCATTCCGACTTGAATCCATTCGCAACGGCAGCGCGTATTGAAAGTGCCGATCCCAAACAGCCCCGGTCTGCGGCTCGGCACCCAAAGTCCCAAGAATCAACCCAACTTCCAACGACACATGAACTCTCTTGCCGTTCCTAAACACCGAGCCGCCCGCGTCAAAGGCCTGTTGCCACTGGCTGCCGCCGCCCTGCTGGCCGCCGCTGCTGCCGCTCCCGCTCATGCCGATACCGGCAAGCTGCTGTTGACGGGCGGGGTCAGCACGATCGATGGTGCCGCCGGTGGTGGCATTTCGCCCTGGGCCGTGATCGGCACCCAGGCCACCGAAGGCGAGCGCGGCGTGTCGGCCTACCTGAGCCGCGCCGAAACGCAGGACTACGGCCTGACCGCCACGGGCGTGGCCGTGGGCTTCAACGACCGCTTTGAACTCTCGTTCGGTCATCAGAATTTCGACACCGGCATCACCGGCACACTGCTGGGCCTGCCCGGCCTCGACCTGAAACAGAACATCCTGGGCGCCAAGGTGCGTGTCGCAGGTGACGCCATCCTCGACAGCCACACTTTCATGCCGCAAATCGCCGTGGGCGTGCAACACAAGCAGCTGGAGTCCAGCGGTCTGGACGCCACACTCGATGCCCTGGGTGCCAAGCGCACCGGCACCGATGTGTATGTGAGCGCCACCAAACTGTTCCTCGCACAAGGCCTGCTGGTCAACGCCACGCTGCGCGCCACCCAGGCCAACCAGGGCGGCCTGCTGGGCCATGGCGCACGCCTGGGCGGTGCCGACAACGGCTATGAGTTCATGCCTGAGATTTCGGTGGCCTACCTGGTCAGCAAGAACATCGCCGTGGGCTTCGAGTACCGCGACATGCCCAACAAGCTGCAGCGCGCCGGAGCGGCTGCCGGCCTGGGCGACGGCCTGCGTGCAGATGCCTGGAAAGACATTTTCATTGCCTGGGCGCCGAGCAAGAACGTGTCGCTGACCGCCGCCTATGTGGACCTGGGCCGCGTGGTGCCCGCCACCACCAACAACAAGAAGCAGACAGGCGTTTATGTGTCGGCTCAGTTTGCATTCTGAACACCTGCCCTCCACCACCCGCAACGCCCACCACCTCTCCACACGATCATGAAACACCTCATCACCTGCGCTTCCCTCGCCCTGATGGCCTTCGGCAGCAGCCATGCCATCGCCCAGTCTGCACCCGTGGCGCCCTCAGCCGCCTCTGCCTACCCGGTGGCTCCTGCCGCTGGCCTCTACCAGGCCTTTGGTGAACAGGCCGGCATTCGCAGCCTCATGGACGATTTCGTCGTGCGCCTCAAGGCCGACCCGCGCATCGGCGAGCAGTTTGCCGACACCAACCTCGAGAACCTCTCCCGTTCGCTGACCGACCAGCTTTGCCAGCTCGCTGGCGGCCCGTGCGCCTACAAGGGCCCCGACATGAAAACCGCACACGCCAACATGGACGTGACCAAAGGTCACTTCAATGCGCTGGTCGAGGTGCTGCAACAAAGCATGGACGCGCGTGGCATTCCCTTCACACGCCAGAACCAGATGCTGGCCTTGCTGGCGCCCATGCACCGCGACGTGATCAACACACACTGAAGGACCTCGACATGAACTGCAAACCCATGCTGCTGGCAAGTGCCGCCGCATTCGCATTGGTCGCTCAGGCCGCCACTGTTCAGGTCACCGTGCTGGCACGAGACGGCAAACCGCTGCCCAACGCCGTGGTGGTGGTGGAACCTGCGCAGGGCACCCCGCCAGCCCCTCCCGCACCAGTACAAGCCGTCATTTCGCAGGAAAAGATGCAGTTCGTGCCGCTGGTCAGTGTGTTGCCGGTGGGCTCGCGCGTCACCTTCGTGAACCAGGACGCCTGGGAACACCACGTGCGTGGCGTGCCTGCCGGCGCATCCAACCTGGGCAGCCCGGCAGCCGGCATCGAGCTGCGCCTCGCCGGCAGGGTCGAAGGCAGTGCGCCGGCGTCACAGGAAGTGACACTGGCCCACCCGGGCGCCCTGCAACTGGGCTGCCACCTGCACGGTTCGATGCGAGGCTTTGTTTATGTGACAGACTCTCCTTTCGCGGTGCAGACAGACGCCAACGGCGTGGCGGTCATGCGCGACGTGCCCGAAGGCCCGGCCAGCGTGCGCGTGTGGCACAGTGACCAGCTGCTGGAAGGCAAACCCACCGAACTGAACATCACGCCTGTCACCGCCGTGAGTGTGCCCACCCAGGTCGCACCGAGGCGGCGGCGATTGTGACTCCGGTCGAGCCGTTGCGGCTGGCTGGCCATGAAGCGGCTCACCATTCCAGCCCCAAATGGGCACCTGTGGAAAGGTTCCATCACAATTCGCGCATGAGTCTCGAACCCGACGCCCAGCTGATGTCCCTGATCGACCGCGTGGCCGCTCGCGATGAAGCCGCCCTCAAGGCGCTCTACCAGCTCACCTCATCCAAGCTCTACGGGCTGTCTCTTCGCGTGGTGCGCAACAGCGAGTGGGCTGAAGATGCGCTGCAAGACACTTTCCTGCAGATCTGGCGTACAGCACCCGACTACCGCGCCAGCCTCAGCCCACCCATGGCATGGCTGGGCCTGATCGTGCGCAGCCGGTCGCTGGACCTGCTTCGCCGCCGAAAGGCCGAGCGCGACCATCTCACCGACACCATGGACGAAGCCATGGCTGAAACCCTGGAGGGCGATTCGCCCAACCCCATGGACACCAGCCTGGCCAGCCAGCAGGCCTGGGCACTTCACCAGTGCCTGGGAAAGCTGGAAAACAAGCAGCGCGAAGTGGTCAGCCTGGCCTACTTGCGTGATCTGAGCCATGGCGAACTGGCGCAGCAGCTCAAGCTGCCCCTGGGCACGGTGAAAACCTGGATCCGGCGTGGGCTGGATCAGTTGCGCCAATGCATGGCGCGGTTTGCATGAGGGGTGACCAATGAACATCCATCACCACCCTGAACTGCTCGACCAACTGGCCGCCGCTTATGCGCTGGGCACCTTGCGCGGTGGCGCGCGCCGCCGATTTGAAACACTGGCCCGCGAACAGGCGCCAGTGCGCGCCGCGGCGCTGATCTGGCAAAGCCGCGTGGCCAGCATGAACGAGCTGCAGTCCGTCCAGACGCCCTCTCCCGCCGTGTGGACCCGCATCGACAACCTGGTGCAGGCCGAACGCGATCAGGCCACGATGGCTGCCCAACGCTCCAAACCAGCGAATGCCCCACCATCGGCTGGGGGCTGGTGGCGCAACCTCACCGTGTGGCGCAGTGCGTCGGCGGCAGGCGCACTGGCCACCGTGCTGGCCCTGGTGACCGCCGTGGGCCTGCGCGACGACCTGGGAGCACAGATCGGTGAGCTGCAGGCACAACTGGAGGCCACGCCCGCCATCGAGTACGTGGCGGTGCTCAACGACGATCAGGCCGGCGCGGCCATGCTGGTCACATTCGATCCCAAGAGCGCGCGCCTGACCTTGCAACGCGTGGGCGGCTTCCAGGAAGCCGCCGACAAGTCCCTGCAGCTGTGGGCATTGCCACCGTCGGGTGGTCCACGTTCGCTGGGCGTGCTCGGTGAAGACCGGGTCCTGCAGCTGACCGCAGGCGAGTCCGACGTGCGCGAAGTGCCCACCCTTGCGATCAGCCTGGAGCCCAAGGGCGGCGTGCCCAGCGAGACCGGCCCGACCGGACCGGTGCTGTTCAAGGGGGCCCTGATCCAGAAGATGTTGTGACAGGCTGAGCCATTCAGGCACTCAGGCCAGGGCACCCGACGCATGAGCCTGGGGCCGCCTCGCGCGGCGCTCCAGGTCTGCCTTCAGTTCCAGGCGCCAATTCAGCGCAAAGGCCAGCTTCACCACCAGGAACAGCGGGCCAATCAGCAAGCCCACGATGTCGTCCACGAACGCCGGCTTGCGCCCTTCATAGTGGTGGCCCAGAAACTGGATTCCCCAACCCACCACGAACAGGCCGATACCTGCCGTGAGCCACAGCGCCGTGGGCTGCACCGCCAGCACGTGGGCGAGAGCCAGGAATACAGCCAGCCAGGCTGCCATGACCGCGCCGAACCGCAGATCCAGCCGAAGGTAGAACAGCACGCTGGCCAGGCTCACCAGCATCGCAGGCGATACCGGCAGCCCACCCACCAGCCAGACCGGGCGCGAGAGCAAGGTGGCCACCGCCAGCATGATCATGGGCACACCCACCACGTGTGTGGCCACGTTGCGCGCATCCAGGTGGTAGGCGGCGTAGTGCGACAGGTGATCGGTCAGGGTTTTCATGGGGCATTCCAGATGTTGACGTGGCCCGCATGTTCATTCACGCTCGCCTTCAACGTCTGTCGGGCAGCCGACACAAATGACCGCACTGGTGTTTTCCCCTACGCATTGCCCCATGGACACAGTTCCCGCCCAGTACCTGCCCATCCTGCAATCGGGCCGCTGGTTCCGCCAGTTGCCGCCGGCGTTTGCCGATGCGCTGGTCGCCATGGGTCAACTGCGTCAGCTTCGGGCGGGCGAGGTGCTGTTTCTGCGGCAAAGCCCGCCGTGCGGCCTGTACGCGGTGATTGCCGGGTCGGTGCGCATCTCCGGCCACGACGGTGCGCCCGAAGCCACACGCGAGACCCTGCTGGTGCTGCTGGGTCCGCCGGCATGGTTCGGGGAAATATCGGTGTTCGACAACGCGGCGCGCACCCACGATGCCCACGCACACGAATCCACCACCGTGCTGCAAGTGCCACACCGCGAGCTGCAAACCTGGCTGGAGCAGCACCCCCGGCACTGGCGCGACCTGGGTCTGCTCATGGCCGACAAGATGCGCCTGGCATTCGTGAGCCTGGAGGAACAGACCGCACTGACCAGCGCGCAGCGACTGGCCCGCCGCCTGTTGCTGATGGCCAGAGGCTACGGTCTGGGCGCGAACGAACAAGCCACACGACGCGTGCTCGGCATCACGCAGGAAGAACTGGCACACATGCTGGGCCTGACCCGCCAGACCACCAACCAGCTGCTGCACGATTTGCGTGAGCGACAGATCGTGCGCGTCTCACGCGGCGAAATCGAGATCCTGGATCTGGAAGCGCTGCAGGCGCTTGGGCATTGATGGACGAAAAAAAACCGGCGCAATGCGCCGGCTCTTTTCAGGACAAGCCTGCTGGATCAGTAACGACCAGCGCCCGAACGGTAACCACCGCCGGTGCTGCCGGCTTCTTTTGGCCGGGACACGTTGACAACGATCGAGCGGCCGTCAACCGATTGACCATTGAGGCCATCGATAGCGGATTGGGCTTCTGCTTCCGAACCCATTTCGACAAAGCCGAAGCCCTTCGAGCGGCCGCTTTCGCGGTCGGTCATGACCTTGGCGGAAGCCACTGCACCGTATTCGGAGAAGTTGCTGCGCAGGCTGTCGTCGGTCACGGAGTAGGGCAGGTTGCCCACGTAAAGTTTGCTGCTCATAGGAGAGCCTTTCGATAGAAGCGTGTTCGGCCAGAAAAATGGCCTCACGACGCGGGGAGATGACGGTCTCTTGCGATTCCGCCTGAAAAGGGTGTCGCACCAAAGGTGCATCCGAACTCAAGGGCACACGGGAAGTGGGCCATCGGTCGGGGTTGTGCCAGGCGACTGGCGAGTGGAAGGAGCTCGGCTGTGTGCGCCGCAAGCGGGCAACTGCCGTGTGTGTATGGAGCCAGAAAAGGAGCCCAGCGGTTCGCGGCTTGGCGAAAGAGACTGGTTCGGCGAGGAGCCGAGAGCGAAGCCGGTGCGCAAGATTTGCGGTTTGCGGCAACCTCTTTAGATCAGCGTGGGGCCCACGCTCGTCCAGAAAGGAATCTACTGATGATAAGGGCGAATCATCAATTTACCTAATGTTCTTTTCGGCGTCTTTTTTGTGGTCCCACTTCCAGCACCCTTTGTCCTGCCAGTCATCGAACCGGCCAACTGCGGCTTGTGTGGTCACTGGCGCGCCGTGCGTACGTTCGGCGGCGGCAGTTGCGGGTGGCTGCTGCGCCAGGGGTTGATGTCGAGCCCGCCGCGGCGGGTGTAGCGGGCGTAGACCATGAGTTTGGCTGGCTTGCAGCGCGCCATGATGTCGCTGTAGATGCGCTCGACGCACTGTTCGTGGAATTCGTTGTGGTTTCGGAAGCTCACGATGTACTGCAAGAGGCCGGCCTGATCGATCTGCGGGCCGCTGTAACGGATTTGCACACTGCCCCAGTCGGGCTGGCCGGTCACCAGGCAATTGCTCTTGAGCAGGTCACTGACCAGGGTTTCTTCCACCGGCTTTTCGTCAAACGCTGCCGTGAGCAGATCAGGCGCGGGTTCATAGCGGGTGCACTCCACATCGAGCCGGTCGATCGACAGGCCATCCAGCTCCTGCACCGGTTCGCAGTCGAACAGCTCGGGCAGCAGCAGGCGAACGCCAGGGGAAGACTGCACCACCCCACCCTGCCAGATGGCCGCACCCACGTCGCTGCGAATGCGGTCACGCACCGCATCTGCGCTCTCGAAACGTGTGTTGTTGAAGCTGTTCAGATAGAGCTTGAAGGACTTGCTCTCGACGATGTGTGTGCTCTCGCAGGGAATGGTGATGTGCGCCAGCGCCACCATCGGCTTGCCGCGCAGGTTGAGCCAGCTCAGCTCAAACACCGTCCACAAGTCGGCACCCAGAAAGGGCAGACTGCCCTTGATGCCAATCTCGGTCCGCTTGGGCTCGCGTGGCAGAGGAAACAGCAGCGAAGCGTCGTACTCATCGGCGTAGGCAGACGCCTTGCCAAGCGGGGAGTGT
>JAABRN010000295.1 GCA_011390855.1 Hydrogenophaga sp.
AGGCGTCCAGGTCTGCTTGTGCGAAAAACACATCCAGCCTGCCAACAAAGCCAATTCAGGCCAATGCTTCAACCCACATCAGGGTCAGCCAAAGACGTGCCTCTGACGCCAGGCCTTCAGCGCAGTCGCCAGTCGCGCAACAAGGACGATGGCGCAGGCTCCTAGGTCCGCAACGCCGCCGCAATTTCGCGCTCTCGCCGCCGCGTGCTGCGTGCCACCCACACCGCATACGCCACGATCACGATGGTCACGGTCACGATCAGCAAGGTGGCCGCTGCGTAAATGGTCGGGTTGATGCCCCGCCTGGCGTAGCCAAAGATCACCTGTGGCAATGTGTTCACGCCAGGGCCTGAAAGGAATTCGGCAATCACCACGTCGTCGAACGACAAGGTGAACGCCAGCAGGAACGCCGCCAGAATGGCCTGAAAGATATTCGGCAAGGTGACCAGGAAAAACACCTGCATGGGCCGCGCACCCAGGTCCATGGCCGCTTCTTCAATGCTCCGGTTCATCTCCAGCAAACGGCTCTGGATCACCACCATGCCGTAGGCCATGCCCAGCAGCGTGTGGCCCAGGATGATGGTGAGCATGCCGCGCTGTGGCCAACCGAATGCGTTTTGTGCGCCGACTGCCAGCAACAACAGTGAGAGACCAATCACCACTTCGGGCATCACCAGCGGCGCATTGACCATGCCGGAAAAAATGGTGCGTCCCAAAAATCGCCGGTAGCGCACCAGCACAAATGCCGCGAACGTGGCCAGTACCGCAGAGAGCACGCCGGTCACGGTAGCCACCTTCAGCGACAGCCAGAAGGCTTCCACGATCTTGGTGTCCCGCATCAGCGCTTCGTACCAGCGCAACGAAAACCCGGTGAACCGCGCATCCTGACGCGTGCTGTTGAAGCTGAACACGATCATGAACAGCAGCGGCAAATAGAGAAACGCGAAGACCAGCGCCAGCCAGAACTTGCCGAAGTGCTTTTCCAGTATGACTTTCATTGCCAGTCCTCAGAATCGTTGCGGTAGCGGGGACTTATCGAGAGATGCGGTGGAACCTGCTCCGCCGGGCCACTCCCATCGACCCTGGAGGGTGATGCGAAGCAGAGCGGAGGTCATTTCTCTTCTCCGGTGGAGCGGTAATAAATCGCCAGCGGTACCACGATCAGCGCAATCATCACCACCGCCAGCGCGGTCGCTTTGGGCCAGTCGTTGGCGGTGAACATTTCGTCCCACACCACGCGGCCAATCATCAGGTTCTCCGGCCCGCCCAGCAGCGAGGGAATCACGAACTCGCCCACGCAGGGAATGAAGACCAGCATGAAGCCAGCCACGATGCCCGCCTTGGACAGGGGCACGGTGATCAGCCAGAAGGCCCTGAATGGCGTGGTGCCCAGGTCGTAAGCCGCTTCCAGCAGTCGGAAGTCCATCTTCACCAGGTTGGCATACAGGGGCAGCACCATGAAAGGCAGGTACACATAGGTCATGCCAATCAGCATCGACACATTGGTGTAGAGCATCTGGATCGGCTCGTCGATCAGGCCGATCGACATCATGAAGCGGTTGAGCACGCCCTGGTCGGTCAGGATGCCCTTCCACGCGTACACCCGCAGCAGGAACGAAGTCCAGAAGGGCAACATCACCATCAGCAGCAACGCCGGCCGGATGCTGGCTGGCGAGCGTGCGATGAAATAGGCAAACGGATAACCGATCACCAGGCACAACACCGCCGTACACAGCGCGTACCAGATCGAGCGCACATAGGCGTCCACATACAGCGTGCGGAACAACGGCGCGCCCTCTTCCGTGCGGAAGATGGACAGGTAATTCTCGTACTTGAGTCTGAGCACCCCTGTGGTGGTATCCCAGATGGGCTTGAACGGATGGATGTCACTGCCCATGTCCACAAAGCTGATGTAGAGCAGGATCAGGAACGGCAGAAAGAAGAACACGATCAGCCATGCGTATGGCACGGCAATCACGAAGCGCTTGCCGGGAACAGGGAGTGATGAAATGCCCATCAGAAACCTCCAGAGAACGACTACCTGCCAGATGCAGTGGCCCAAAAACCAGAACGCCGCGGAAGCGGCGCGGGGGGTCAATCCCGCAGAATCACCCCGGCGCGATCTCCCCACCAGAAGTACACCTCGTCTTCCCAGGTGATGTCCGACAGGTCCTGCCTCGACGTATTGGCTTCCGTGATCTTCAGGCGGGAGCCATCCCCCGCCTGCACGATGTAGGTGTTGTAGGAGCCAAAGTAGGCAATTTCCTTGACCTTGCCCTTGAAGAGGTTGGGGCCCACGTCGCCCGGCGGCACCTTGCTGATTTCCAGCTTTTCAGGGCGTACCGCAACAGCCACCGGCATGTTGAGCGTGCCGGGAACGCCGTGACCCACATGCACCAGCCCGATCTTGGTTTCGACCGCGCAGTGGTCGACTTCATCCACCACCAGCTTGCCCTCGAACAGATTGACGTTGCCGATGAAGTCGGCCACAAAACGGTTGGCCGGGTGTTCGTAGACCTCTTCTGGGGAACCCACCTGCAACACCCGCCCCTTGCTCATGATGGCAATGCGGCTGGCCATGGTCATGGCCTCTTCCTGGTCGTGCGTGACCATCACCACTGTCACGCCCACACTCTCGATGATGTTGACCAGCTCGAACTGGGTCTGTTCGCGCAGCTTCTTGTCCAGTGCGCCCAGCGGCTCGTCCAGCAACAGCAGCTTGGGCTTCTTGGCCAGGCTGCGAGCCAGCGCCACGCGCTGCTGCTGACCACCGGAGAGCTGGTGGGGTTTGCGCTTGGCAAACGGCGTGAGCTGCACCAGGCCCAGCATCTCGTCGGTCCGCTGCTGGATCTCCGCCCTGGGCAGGCCTTCGCGCTTGAGGCCAAAAGCCACGTTCTCCCAGATATTGAGATGCGGGAACAGCGCGTACGACTGGAACATCATGTTCACGGGCCGGTCATAAGGCGGCATGGCCGCCACGTCCTGCCCGCCAAGCAGGATGCGCCCCGACGTGGGCTTCTCGAAGCCCGCCAACATGCGCAACAGGGTGGACTTGCCACAGCCCGAGCTCCCCAGCAAGGCAAAGATTTCACCCTTGCCAATGGAGAGGGACACCTCATCCACCGCCACCGCTTCGTCAAAGCGCTTGACGAGTTTTTCAGTCACCAGAAAGCCCGCTGGATCTGCCATTTCAAATTCCGTTTCTTGGGGTCAGAAAAAGAAAAGGGCTGTTCAACCTTTCCGGGTGAACAGCCCTGCGCCTTCAACGGCTGGCTTAACGACCGCGTTTGAACGCGTTGTAGGTGTCGTTGAGTGTGCCGGCGATTTCGTTGGAGAAGCCGCCGGTGGGGATCAGCCGGGCGGTGTCTTCGTCGCTGAGGAAGATGGTGTTGTTTTGCTTGACCTCGTCATTGATCATGGGCAGAGCAGCTTTGTTGCCCGTGGGGTAGTTCATTTCATTGGCCATGGCAGCACCGTTTTCGGCGCGCAGGAAAAAGTCGATGAAGGCATGGGCGTTGTTCACGCGCTTCGCGTCAGCCGGAATGGCCATGGTGTCGATGAACACCAAGCCACCGCCAGTGGGCAGCAGAGGCACGATTTCATCGTTACCACCCATCTCCTTGACACGGTCGGCGGCGATGTTGATGTCGCCCGACCAACCCACGAATGCGCAGGCTTTGCCGCCAGCGATGTCGTCGATCATGGTGCTGGAGAACAGGCGCACGTCCGGACGAACCTTGGCCAGCATCTCGCCTGCCAGTTTGAAGTCCTCAGGGTCTTCGCTGTAGGCTGGCTTGCCCACATAGTGCAGCGCCAACGGCAGGATCTCGCTAGGCGAATCCAGGTAGGCGATGCCGCAGGACTTCAGCTTGCTGGAGTACTCGGGGTTGAACACCAGGTCCCAGGCGTTATCGGGCATGGCCGTGCCACCGAGCGCCTTTTCAACCTTCTGCTTGTTGATGCCCACAGTGGTGAAGCCCCAGGCCCACGGCACCAGGTGCTTGTTCTCCGGGTCCACGCCAGCGATCTTCTCCATGAACTCAGGGTCCAGGTTGGCGTAGTTCACGATCTTGCTTTTATCGATCGGCTGGTACAGACCGCCATCCACCTGCTTCTTGGCGAAGCCGGCCGTTGGAATCACGATGTCGTAGCCCGAATTGCCGGCCACCAGCTTGGCGTGCAGGGCTTCGTTGTTCTCAAAAGTGTCGTAGTTCACCTTGATGCCAAACTCCTTTTCGAAGTCGGCAATCATGGTTTCGGTGATGTAGTCGGGCCAGTTGTAGATGTTCAGCACCTTCTCTTCGTCCAGCACCGGTCCGGCGGGCGCTGCAGGCGCTGCTGCGACAGGTGTGGTCTCCGCCGGGGTGGCCACCGGCTCTTCTTTTTTGCCGCAGGCGGCCAGAACGATCGCAGCAACGGCCAGGGCCAATACGTGTTTCTTCATCATGAAACGTCTCCAAACGGGGTAGGTATGTGAATGAAAAGGGAACCTGGAAATCCGAATACACCGGCATTTCGGGACCGGCACACCCGACTGATCAAGCAATTAGCAGACCAGCTTTGTCCCCAACTTGGGGCACAAAGCACTGTATCAAAGAATCGAAGCCTGGCCATGGTCGAGTAGCACCGCTGCGCTCGCCCCTCAAGAAAGCATGAGGCGTGTCACACCAACTCCCCTGCGCTGCGCAAATCGTCCAGCGTGGCATCCAGGCACAGCCGGATCAGGCCCATCATCTCGTCGATCTGATCGCGCGTCATCACCAGCGGGGGCGAGATGATCATCCGGTCACCCACCGCGCGCATGATCAACCCGTTCTTGAAGCAATGCCCGCGGCAGATCATGCCCACCGACAAAGCCGGGTCGAACATTTCCCGCGTTTCCTTGTTCTTGGCGATGACCAGGCCTGCAACAAAGCCACAGGTCTCGGCCGCACCCACCAGGGGGTGGTCGTTCAGCTCGGCAAAGCGCTCGGCCAGGTAGGGACCAATGTCGTTCTTCACCCGACCCGGCAGGTTCTCGCGCTCCATCAGTTCCAGGTTGGCCAGTGCCACCGCGCAGGCCACGGGGTGGCCGCTGTAGGTGTAGCCGTGGTTGAACTCGCCGCCCTGCTCGATCAGCACCTTGGCGACGCGGTCGCCCACCATCACCCCACCCAGCGGGATGTAGCCGCTGGTCACCCCTTTGGCAAAGGTCACCAGATCTGGGCGGTAGCCGAACTTTTCATAAGCGAACCAGTGGCCGAGGCGGCCGAAGGCGCAGATCACCTCATCGGAAATCAGCAAGATGCCGTAGTGGTCGACGATGCGCTGGATCTCGGGCCAGTAAGTCTCTGGCGGGATGATCACGCCACCCGCGCCTTGCACCGGCTCGGCGATGAAGGCCGCCACCTTGTCGGCCCCGACTTCCAGAATTTTTTCCTCCAGCCAGCGCGCCGCACGGAGGCCAAAGTCGGCGGCGCTCTCGCCAGGCAAGGCGTTGTCCCAGTGGTGAGGCTGTTCGATGTGTGTGATGTTTGGAATCGGCAGATCGCCCTGCGCGTGCATGCCGCTCATGCCGCCCAGCGAAGCGCCCGCCATGGTGCTGCCGTGGTAGGCATTCTGGCGGCTGATGATCACCTTGCGCTGCGGCTGGCCCAGCAGGTCCCAGTAGCGACGCACCATGCGCACGTTGGTGTCGTTGCTTTCCGATCCACTGCTGGAGAAGAACACGTGTTCAAAGCTGCGCCCTCCCACCTTGGGTGCGAGTGACGCCAGCTTGGTCGCCAGTTGTACCGCTGGCAGGTTGGTGGTATTGAAGAAGCTGTTGTAGAACGGCAGCGTCATCATCTGCTGATACGCCGCGTCGGCCAGCTCCTTGCGCCCATAGCCGGCGTTCACACACCACAACCCGCTCATGGCGTCCAGGATCTTCGCGCCTTCGGAGTCCCACACGTAAATGTTGTCGGCCCGCGTGATCACACGGGCACCCATGCCCGCCAGGTCACCGTGGGATGTGAAGGGATGCATGAAATGCGCACTGTCCAGCGCCTGAATGGCTTTGGTGTCGTGCTGCTCGGCACGGCGAACCAGCGCGGGAGGTGGAATCAGGGTGGGATTCATGGGCATGCTCCGAAAGAAGGGAAGTTATCCAGAACACCCGAGGAACCGGCTTTGCCGGGCCTCAGGGTGTGCCCCCTTGAGGGGGTGACGCACCGCAGGTGCGGCGCGGGGGTGGGTCAAGTTCTACACATGCAGCAACAGATGCTCGCGCTCCCACGGCGAAATCACCTTCATGAACTCGTCAAACTCGAGTTCCTTGATTTCGGTGTAGATGGTCACGAACTCCTTGCCCAGGATGTCGTGCAGGTCGGTCTCGCGGCGCAGCCAGTCAAGCGCTTCACCCAGGCTGCGCGGCAGCGAATAAGGAGCGAGGTAGGCGTCGCCCTTCATTTCGGGCTTGGGCTTGATCTTGTTCTTCATGCCCAGGTAGCCGCAGGCCAGCGTCATGGCCATGGCCACATAGGGGTTGGCGTCGGCGCCGATCACCCGGTTTTCCACCCGGCGCGCATCCGACGAAGAAATGGGGGAACGGATACCCACGGTGCGGTTGTCGTGGCCCCATTCGATGTTGATGGGGGCTGCCGTGTGGCGGCTCAGGCGGCGATAGCTGTTCACATAAGGCGCCACCAGCACCATGGCCGCAGGGATGTAGCGCTGCAAGCCGCCGATGTAGTGGTAGAAGGCGTCTGATGCGCTGCCGTCCGCATTGCTGAAGATGTTCTTGCCGGTGTTCTTGTCCACGATGCTCTGGTGAATGTGCATCGCACTTCCGGGTTCCCCAGCAATCGGCTTGGCCATGAAGGTGGCGTACATGTCATGGCGAAGCGCGGCTTCGCGCACCGTGCGTTTGAAGAAAAACACCTCGTCGGCCAGGCCCAGCGGGTGGGCATGGAAGAAGTTGATTTCCATCTGCCCGGCGCCCACTTCGTGGATCAGCGTGTCCACGTTGAGCTCCATCAGATTGGAGTACTCGTAGATCTCTTCAAACAGCGGGTCGAATTCGTTGACCGCGTCGATGCTGTAGGCCTGGCGCGACGTCTCTGCACGGCCACTGCGGCCCACAGGGGGGCGCAACAGGGTGTTGGGGTCGGTGTTGCGGGCGGTGAGGTAGAACTCCAGCTCGGGCGCGATCACAGGGTCCCAGCCCTCGGCTTCGTACAACGCGCAAATCTTGCGCAACACGCTGCGCGGCGCATAAGGTACCAGCTTGCCGGCATGGTCGAAACAGTCGTGGATCACCTGTGCGGTCGGGTCGCTGGCCCAGGGCACGATGCGAACCGTGCTCGGGTCGGGTCGCAACTGCATGTCGCGATCGGTGGGCTCGATCACATCAAAGTAGGCGCCGCTGGCTGGCTGCTCACCGGTCACGCTCATGGCCACGATGGCATGCGGCAACCGCATGCCACGGTCTTCCGTGAATTTTTCGCGCGGCAGAATCTTGCCGCGCGCCACGCCGGTCAGGTCGGGAACCAGGCATTCCACTTCGGTCACGCGGTTGCGGTTGAGCCATTGCTCCAGATCATTGAAATTTTGGGGGGCATTCATACGCCGTTCTTCCATGGTGTGTTGTCTTCTGTTGTGTCGTGTCGAACTGCGTTGCTGTGGCTTCAGTGCCGGGCCAGATCAGCCGCCTGCAAGCGCAAACTGTGGCGCTGGCGACAGGCCCGCCCAAAGGCCTCGAAGATCGCGGCGTAAAACGGGTTCTCGCGGCAGCGCCATTCGGGGTGCCACTGCACAGCATACGCAAAAGTGCGGGCGCCGCGAACGCCAAACGCTTCGACCAGTCCGTCAGGGGCGTGAGCCATGGCGTCCAGGCCTGCGGCCAACCGGTTGATGCCTTGCCCGTGCAGCGAATTCACCTCGGTTTCCTGCGCTCCGGCCCATTCCACAAACGGACTGCCCGCCACAAAGCGCACGGCGTGCCGGGGGGCGTACTGCTCATCGGGGGGCGCGGTCTTGGGTTCGCGGTGATCCATGAGGCCGGGCACATCGTGTACCCGCTGGTGCAAGGTACCCCCCAGCGCCACGTTGATTTCCTGGAAACCCCGGCAGACCCCCAGCAGCGGCACACCTTCATGCACACAAGCCCTCACCAGCGCCAGCGTGAGCATGTCCCGCGCCGGGTCCAGCGGCAGATTGGTGTCGGCCACGTCTTCCTCAAAGTGCGAAGGATGCACATTCGACGGCGAACCGGTCAACATCACGCCGTCGACCAGCGACAGCAAGCCGCTGATCTGGTCGACCTCGGCCAGGGGAAACATCACCGGCTGCGCCCGCGCGCCCTCCTTCACTGCCCGGGCGTACTTGTCGCCCAGCAGCAGAAACGGCATCTGGTGCCCGTGATCGCCCATGAGGCGGTGGTCGGCCGGTAGCCAGACCATGCAATTGGTGGACATTGAGAAACTCCTTCGGAGTTCACCCCCCGCGTTGGCGAAGCAACACCCCCGCCACGCTTCGCGTGACCCCCTCAAGGGGGCGGCACTGGCGGCCCGGCAAAGCCGGTTCCGCGGCGCCTTGGATTAGGCTACTTCACTCGCTGCGAATCGCGCTGCGACGCATCGAGGTGGACTTACTGCTTGATTCTGAGGGCCAAATTGGATCACAATCGGAGCCAGTTGGCACCACCTCATGGTGCCATTTTCCATTTAACCAAGTCCGCACCGCCAGCTTCAAGGGGCAACGAGGATCCGGCTCTGCCGGTCCGAGATGCCGCCCCCCTCCCGCCGCAGGCGAGAGAGGGGGGTGACGCGAAGCGGCGCGGGGGGTGCTTTCTACCTCTATGCTGTCCGAGTTTTTACTGAGTGAGATGAACCGCCTGGGCGCCACCGGCGCCCTGCCGCTGCACCGCCAGCTCTACGAGGCGCTGCGTCGCGCCATGCTCGACGGCAAGCTGGGCGCGGGCGAGCGCCTGCCGTCCAGCCGCGATCTGGCGCAGGACCTGCAGCTCTCTCGCAACACGGTGGTGGCCGCCATCAACCAGCTCAGCGTAGAGGGGTATCTCGCCAGCCGGGTGGGCAGTGGCACCTATGTGAACGACAGCGTGCCGCGGGTCTCGCCCGGGCAGAATGGGAGACGCTCAGCCGGGCGTGCCAGCACCGCGCCACCAGGCCGCCTGTCGGCCAGGGGGCTGGCCCTGACCAGCCGCTTCTGCGCCACGGAGCTTGAGGTTCAACCCTTCACCCCCGGCATTGCCGACTTCAGCGCATTCCCGCTCGCGCTCTGGCAGCGGCTGCAAAACAAGCACTGGCGCATGACCTACCCGGACATGCTGGACTACAACACCTCGGGTGGCTACGCGCCGCTGCGCCGCGCCATTGCCGATTACTTGCGGGTGTTCCGCAGCGTGCACCTGGAGGCAGACCAGGTGATCGTCACCAACGGAACCCAGCAGTCGCTCGAACTCTGCGCCCGGCTGCTGGCCGACCATGGCGACACGGTGTGGGTGGAAGACCCCGCCTACTGGGGGGCGGCCAAGGCCTTTGTGGCCAGCGGTCTCTCCATCCACCCCGTGCCGGTGGACGAACAGGGCATCTGCCCCGACATGGGCGACGACAGCTACCCGCCCAAGCTGATCTATGTGACACCGTCACATCAGTACCCCACGGGATCGGTGATGTCGCTGCCCCGTCGGCACCAGTTGCTGGCCAATGCGCGACGGCACAGCGCCTGGGTACTGGAAGACGACTACGACAGCGAGTACCGCTTCAGCGGCCCGCCCATCTCCAGCCTGGAGGGCCTGGACACCGACGGCCGTGTGCTCTACATGGGCACCTTCTCCAAGGTGATGTACCCCGGACTGAAGCTCGGCTACCTGGTGGTGCCCAAACCGCTTGTTGAGTCGTTCAAGCAAGCGCACTACGACCTGAACCGCCCAGGCCAGATGCCGGTTCAGGCTGCGCTGGCCGAGTTCATTGAAATGGGGCATTTCGCCAGCGCCCTTCGCCGCGCACGGCAAAACTACGCCGAGCGACGCCAGTGCCTGCTTGCCGCCCTCAAACCCGTGTTGTCTGATTAAGGCAAAGGCCCCAGCATCAGCGGAGCAGAACAAGGCCTGCACCTGTGTCTGCGCCTGCCAGCCCACACGGACGACAAGGCCCTCGCGCAGCGCATCGCGCAGCAAGGCCTGACGGTGCGCCCGCTGTCGGCCTACTGCCTGCAACGCAGCGACCTCAAAGGCCTGGTCATCGGCTACGGCTATGCACC
>JAABRN010000284.1 GCA_011390855.1 Hydrogenophaga sp.
GCGTTCGTGCCGCGCGATCTTTTGTCACACCAGAAACCCAGGAGTCCATCTCATGAAAGTACGCATCCTTGTCCCCCTCGTGCTGGCCAGCGCCACCGGCCTCGCCTCGGCTACCGTCGTGAACCAGGCAATCACCGAAACTGAAGTGCTCGAGGCACAACAAGGCTGGTGCAAAGCTCTGGTCGATATCAGCGAAGCCCACACCAGCGATGGGCAGGCAGCAGCCAAGGCACTGGCCGAAAAGGTCATTGACGCCGCCTACGGCTACCAGATGGGCGCCGTCCTGTTCAAGCCCACCCTGACGGTGGCGCCGCAAACCTTCCGCACCACCCGAGAGGGTGCGCTCTCCTACTTTGTCGGCGGCAATGCCAGCTTCCCCAAAGACACCGGCTTTGCGCTCAAGGGCTGGAAGGCCTGCGAGGCCAAGAACGCGGCCGTGTTCATCACGGGCGACTCTGCCAGCACCATCGGCAACGTCATCATGACCGACAGGGATGGCAAGGTCACCACCGTTGACAAGACATGGAAATACGTCAGGGACGACGCGGGCAATCTGCGCATCGTGCTTCACCACTCGTCCCTTCCTTACAGCGGCAGTTGAGAGAGCCGACGGCCCTTTGAGCGCGGCACCAGGGCGCGCTTCCCTGACCGGGTGGAAATGCGCTTTTTCCGCGTGGTCTGAAAGACCGCGCCGAGCCGCAGCAGCAGGCTCGTTGGAGGGTGCCGGCCGGAAACGGGCAGAATCGCCGCCACCTTAGCAACGGAGATTCTCATGGCACTGTTTCAGTGGACCGAAAAGCCCGCCAGCACGCTGGACGCCGGCGGTGTCGTCGCACCGGACGAACGATTGCCCTGGCCCCAGACCACGGTCATGGGCGTGCAGCACGTCATCGCCATGTTTGGCGCCACGGTGCTGGCGCCGCTGCTCATGGGCTTCGACCCGAACGTGGCCATCCTCATGAGCGGCATTGGCACGCTCATCTTCTTTTTCATTACC
Organism: Hydrogenophaga sp.; assembly: GCA_011390855.1. Classification (GTDB taxonomy): domain Bacteria; phylum Pseudomonadota; class Gammaproteobacteria; order Burkholderiales; family Burkholderiaceae_C; genus Hydrogenophaga. Next base: position 998 of record JAABRN010000284.1, read on the forward strand.
GGCGGTAAGGTGCCCAGCTACCTGGGCTCCAGTTTTGCCTTCATTGGCGTGGTGATCGCGGCCAGCGGCTACGCCGGCCCCGGCCCCAACGCCAACCTGGGCGTGGCGCTGGGCGGCATCGTCATCTGCGGTCTGGTCTACACGATCATCGGCTTCATCGTGCATGCCACCAACGTGAAGCACACCAGGACCATGCCCATGGCCGGCATGGAAATGGACGAGGTTGAACAAGGCGCAGCGGTGCACTGGATCGAACGCCTCATGCCGCCGGTGGTGACCGGCACGGTGGTGGCCGTGATCGGCCTGAACCTGGCGGCCATTCCGATCAAGAACATGGCGCCCACCGGGTTCGACGCCTGGATGCAGGCCGTGACCTTCATCAGCGTGGGCCTGGTGGCCGTGTACGCGCGGGGCATGACGCAGCGCCTGCTGATCCTGGTGGGCCTGATCGCGGCCAGCCTGATCTACGCGGTGCTCACCAACGGCCTGGGTCTGGGCAAACCCATTGATGTCTCGGGCATTGCCAGCGCACCCTGGTTCGGCCTGCCCACCTTCGCCGCACCGGTGTTCGAAATGCAGGCCATTCTGCTGATCGCGCCGGTGGCCCTGATTCTGGTGGCCGAGAACCTGGGTCACATCAAGGCCGTGAGCGCCATGACCGGGCGCGACCTCAACCCCTACCTGGGCAAGGCCTTCATCGGTGACGGCGTGGCCACCATGGTCAGCGGCGCCAGCGGCGGAACGGGCGTGACCACCTACGCCGAAAACATCGGCGTCATGGCCGCCACCAAGATCTATTCCACCGCCATGTTCGTGGTCGCCGCGGTCATCGCCATCGTGCTGGGCTTCAGCCCCAAGTTCGGTGCGCTGATCCAGGCGATCCCGCTGGCCGTGATGGGCGGTGTTTCCATCGTGGTGTTCGGCCTGATCGCCATCGCAGGTGCGAAGATCTGGGTCGACAACAAGGTCGATTTTTCCGACAACCGCAACCTGCTGGTGGCCGCCATTCCCATCATCCTGGGCACCGGTGAATACACGCTGAAGTTCGGTGAGTTCGGCCTGGGTGGCATTGGCACCGCCACGTTTGGCGCGATCTTCTTGTACTGGTTGTTGAGCCGCAATCGCTGATTTTTTGCTGAGACTGCAAGGCCTGTTCGCCCGCCGGGGTGGCAGGCCTTGTTCGCGGGGCGCCGCTTTTGGGGACTCAGGGCAAACCCCCATGCCCGCAGTATTCCGCTGTTACCCCGGCCACCGCACCGCCTTCAACAATGCCCCATGTTCCACCCAACCAGGAGACAAACATGGGCAAGAAGCTGTTGATGATTTGCGGCGATTACTGTGAAGACTACGAAACCATGGTGCCGTTCCAGGCGCTGCAGGCTGTGGGCCACACGGTGCATGCCGTGGCGCCCGACAAGAAAGCCGGCGACTTCATCCACACGGCCATTCACGACTTTGAAGGCGCGCAGACCTACAGCGAAAAGCCAGGTCACCGCTTCACGCTCAATGCCAGTTTTGCCGACGTGAAGCCCGAGAGCTATGACGGCCTGGTGATTCCTGGCGGGCGCGGTCCGGAGTACCTGCGCATGCACGCCAGCGTGATGGCGCTGGTGAAACACTTCACCAGCAGCGGCAAGCCAGTGGCCGCCGTGTGCCACGGTGCGCAGTTGCTGGCCGCCACGGGTGACATCAAGGGCCGCACCATCTCGGCCTACCCGGCGTGTCAGGTAGAGGTAGAGCTTGCGGGCGCCACCTACGCCAACATCGAGGTCGACCAGGCGGTGACCGACGGCCCCTTTGTCACCGCGCCCGCCTGGCCGGCACACCCGGCGTGGATCGCGCAGTTTCTGGCCGTGCTGGGCACGAAGATCACACACTGAAGTGAACCACGCACGCTTGAAGCCGCAGACAATTCAGTTTCGTTTGCCACCGCAGGAGCAACACCATGTGTGAAGTCTTCATCAGTGCCGACCCTGACAGTTACGCGAGCCGCACACGCTCGGTGCGGTTGCACGGAGTGGTCACCAGCATCCGGCTGGAAAACCTGTACTGGGACGTGCTGTCCGAGATTGGTGAGCGCGATGGCATGACCGTGGTAGCGCTGATCGAGAAGCTGTACGACGAGCTGGTGGCCGCACGCGGCGAGGTGGGCAACTTTGCGTCGTTCCTGCGCGTGAGCGCGCTGCGCTACATGGCGCTGCAAGCGCACGACCGCATTCCCATGGACAACGCGGTACCCATCCGTTCGCTG
>JAABRN010000285.1 GCA_011390855.1 Hydrogenophaga sp.
GGGAAAAGTACAGGTTGCCTGTTGAACAGGCAGGGCAGCAATCCCGGGGTAGGCGTAGATTGATCGGCATGGCAGCACGCCCCATGAAGGCATCCCGAATCGCCTTAACGGTCGAGTGGGTGCTGTCCGGCTGCACGACGTCAGGGAAATGCGCTGTGCGGGTTTGAGTTTGTAACGAGCGCTGAAGTCAGGGCGCCAGTTCAAGAGCGCTGCTGCGCTCCATGGCATCGAAGGGCTTCAGGCGTGGGCAGCGGAGACAACCGCTTCGGCAAAAGGTCGCCCCAGCCGATCAGGCGATGTGTACTCCTGCCGGTAGATTTCAAACGGCATGGTGTCTGCCGCCTCGATCTCGCGCTGCACATCCAGCGACGTGGCCGCCATGGCCTCGAAGCGGGCCTGTTGAAGAACGCTCCAGGGAAGCGCAAGCAATTCGGCATGGTTCTTGAGCGACTGCGCCCGCGCAAATGCGACAAACGAATCGCCATGCTCCTGGTGCATGGCAGCCAGCACACGAGCAGAAGGCAAGGTCTCTGGCGCTTGCAGGGAGGCCAGGGCCTTGGCCACGGCATCTGCATGCTCGGTACCACCGTGCGCGGCATCAAGAGCGCTGGCAATGGGCTGGAGCCGTTCGATCAGCTCCTGCCCCCATTGCATCAACGGCACGCTCTCGCCCTGGCGCAGCAGGCACAGGCCGGGCTCCCGGCCGCGCGCGGCGGACAGGTGCTGGTTGTGCGCCATTTCATGGATTTCAGATGGGTTGTCGGGCGGGCTTTCGCTGAGCAGGCAGTGCATCAGGAACACATCCAGAAATCGCAGCGTGGAAGCACCTATTCCGATGGTCTCGAAGGGGTCGAGATCCATCAGGCGCACTTCGATGTACTCCACACCGCGTTCGCGCAGCGCGTGCAGCGGCCGTTCGCCGGGGAAGATCACGCGCTTGGGGCGGATGGTGCCGTAGAACTCGTTTTCGATCTGCAACAGGGTGGTGGCCAGCTGGTTGTAGTCGCCGCCGGGATTGCGGATACCCAGCGCCTCATAAGCAGGCCAGGGGCGGGTCAGCGCATCGTGCAGCGAGGCGGCGTAGCCTTCCAGACTGTTGTAGCTCACCGCGAGCGAAGCCTGCGCCTCGCTCTGGTAGCCCAGGCGACCCATGCGCAGCGAGGTGCCATGCGGCATGTACAGCGTGCGCTCGCTCAGGGTCTGCAGCTCGTGCTCCCGGCCCTGCACAAAGGACGAACACACCGCCGGTGAAGCGCCGAACAGCGTGAGCAACAGAAACGCATGGCGGCGGAAATTGCGGATCAGCGCGAAGTAATCTTCGCTGGCGAGGCCGGGCAGAGACCAGTTGTAGTGAATGCCCGAAATCGTCTGCATGCGGCGGCCATAGCGGTGCCCCAGGCCCATGCGGTAGACGCTCTTGGCGCGGCCCACGTTGGAAGAACCGTAGCGTCCCAGCGGAATCGTTTCGTCGGTGGGCAGCCCACAGGGCATGCTGGAAGCCCAGAGCATTTCGTCACTGCCCGGGTTCTCCGGTCTGTGCAGGCTGCGCACCGTGAACTGGTGGACCTCACTCAACTCCGCCAGGCAAGCACCCACACTGTCGTGCACACCCGTGATGAGTTCCAGTTGCGATTCGCTGTAATCGGTGGTGATGTGCGGATGGGTCAGCGCACTGCCCAGTGCCGCAGGGTGCGGCGTGAGTGCCAGGCGACCATCAGGCAGCGAGCGCAGGCTTTCTTTTTCAAGGCCGCGGCGCATGCCACGCAGGCGTTGGCCAGGGATGGCTTCCAGCCGTTGTTGGGTTGAGGTCATACAGCGTGAGTTTTCGGGTCCGGGGGCGGAAGTTACCACGTGTGGCGGGTTTTTGCTGGCGCCGCCTTGACCAGCCGCACCGTCATGGTGCACTGCGACCCCAGCGGCTGCAAGCCCCTGGCCAGCAGGCACAGCTCCTCAGGCTGGAAAAGCCTCTGCCACAAGTGGCGTCCGGTCAGCCTGTTCAGCCTGGATTTTCGGCAGGACGCACACGTTGCGGTCAAACCAATGCTGAACGGTATCGGCATCGTTGGTGAGCCGCAGGTCATCAAAAGCCTGTTGCGCCTGTGGATAGTACCGCCTCAGGTAGTTGAGCCATTGCTTGAGCCGCCCGGCCCGGTGGCGTTTGTCAACCCGCAAGCCCACCTGCTGCCAGAACGCCAGCAGCAGGCCGGGCATCATTTCCCACGGCACGAATCCTTGCCCCTTGATGCTCAACGCCAGGCCCGGATTGGTGACCATGCCCCGGCCCATCATGAGAGCATGGCAGCCAGTCACGTTCTGGCAACGCAACGCGTCTTCAACGGTCCAGATGTCGCCGTTGGCGATCATGGGGATGCGCAAATGCGGAGGCAAGGATTCTCGAACCTGGGCTATTCGCTCCCAGTACGCCGGCGGTCGGTAGCCGTGGGCCTTGGTGCGCGCATGCACCACCAGCTCATTGGCGCCAGCTTCTGCGATGGCAAAGGCGCACTCTTCGGCGCGATGATCGTCGTTGTAGCCCAGCCGCATCTTGGCAGACACCGGTACATGTACAGGCACCGCACGGCGCACCGCCGCGACGATGCGCCCGACCAGTTCGGGCTCATCCAGCAACACCGCTCCGCCCCGGCTCTGGTTCACTGTCTTGGCCGGACACCCAAAGTTCAGGTCGATGCCATGCGGCCTCATGCCAGCCAGACGTGCGGCATTGTCGGCCAGGCAGGCCGGATCGGAACCCAGCAGTTGTGGGCGCACCGGCACACCCGATCGCGTGCGGCTCCCGTTGAGCAATTCTGGCACCACCCGCAGGAAGGCGCGCTCAGGCAGCACGGTGTTCGTCACCCGGATGAATTCGCTCACACAGCGATCAATGCCTCCAGTGCGCGTGAGCACATCGCGCAGGGTGGCGTCGAGCAAGCCCTCCATGGGCGCGAGCAAAAGAATCATGGCGGACCAGGAAGGATGGGTGGGAACGACCTCGCCCGGATCTTCCGCAACGCGTCTGATGGTCATTTTAGGTGGCTTGCCGCTGAAGGGACCCTCCAGTACCATCCATTGGCAGTTTGTTTGTCGGTTTCAGGAGTGTGGGATGCGAGTGACTTTTTTGGCGTTTTTGGGTGCTGTGTTGTTCAGCGCTGGTTCCATGGCGATGGCTCAGTCGGTTGTCCCCGACACAACGCCAGCAGCACCCCTTTCAGTCTCGCCCGCAGAGGCTGCAACGACCACACCAGA
>JAABRN010000286.1 GCA_011390855.1 Hydrogenophaga sp.
CTGAACAGCAGGTACAGCGTACCAATGTCCTTGTGGTTGGTGGCGTAGACCCAGCGGCGCCACCCGGCCGGAGCGTGGTGGTCGTGGTCGTGGTCATGCGCGTCGTGGTGGTCAAGAACTGCACTCATCGTCTTTACCTCGGGTAGTCAAATCAAAATTCGTCGTCGGCGCCAGATCAGCGCGCAGCGGTCACATCGGCTGGCTGCACCAGCCGCTCGGTGTTGTTGGACCAGCTGTTCTTGGCATAGGTCATGACCGCGGCCAGCTCGGTGTCCGAAAGCTGTTTCCATGCCGGCATAGCGCCATTGCCTGCGCCGTTGAGCATGATGCTGAGGTACTGGCTGGTGTCGGCAGCGGTCACGATGGCCGAACCGTCCAGTGCCTTGATCGGGCCGCCGCCCTTGCCGTTGGCCTGGTGGCAGGCGATGCAGTTGGCCGCGTACACGGACTCGCCGCGAGCCACGAGATCTCCCAGGGTCCATACCTTGGTGGGATCGTCCGCCTTGGCCGCCATGATCTCCATCTGTTCCTTCACCCAGGCGGCATACTCCTCCTGCGTCACGACCTTCACGTGGATGGGCATGTAGGCGTGCTCCTTGCCGCACAGCTCCGCACACTGACCGTAGAAGTCACCGGTCTGGTCGGCGCGGAACCAGGTGTCGCGCACGAAGCCCGGAATGGCGTCTTGTTTCACGCCGAAGGCTGGCACCATCCACGCGTGGATCACATCGTTGGCGGTGGTGATGACCCGCACCTTCTTGCCCACCGGCACCACCATCGGGTTGTCCACCTTGAGCAGGTAGTTGTCCACAGCCTCCGGCCGGCCACTGTCAGACATCAGGCGGTGGGCGGGGTCCAGGGTAGACAGGAAGCTGATGCCCTGCCCTTCGCCGTTGATGTAGTCGTAACCCCACTTCCACTGCATGCCGGTGACCTTGACCGTCAGGTCGCTGTTGGTGGTGTCTTTCTGGGCCACCAGCACTTTGGTGGCAGGCAGCGCCATGCCAATCACGATCAGCAGCGGCACGATGGTCCAGCCCAACTCCACCCACAGGGGCTCAGACAAGGTCTGTGCCTTGTGGCCCACCGACTTGCGGTGCTTGAAGATGGAATAGAACATGATGCCGAACACCACCACGAATATGGCGCCACAGATGGCGAGCATGAACCAGTGCAGCCAGTGCTGCTCTTCGGCAATACGGGTGACCGGCGGGTGAAAGTTCAGCTGGTTCACCGCAGGTCCACCAGGCAGATCGTTGACCTGCGCGTAGGCGGCTGTGCTCATCCATGCAGCTGCGCCAGCGCTCAACGCGGACGCTGTGGACTGGACCCGGCTCCACTGCTGGCGAAACCCGCGGACTGTGTCTTTCATCGTGCTCACTTTTACTTGCCCCAAATATAAGCGTTGATTTATATCAACCCCGATTACACCAAACTTTTCGCTCCTGCGTCGCTACGGGACAACCCCATGCGCCACATCCCCGACCGACTGGGGCAGCATTTGTGCTGCCGTACCCGGTAAGGCCTCATGCAGCCTGCGCCGGATGTGCCCGCAGAACCTGCCGAATCTCATGCGCCAGCGCTGCACGCTGGTCGGGCCGCACATGCCGCCCCACCCACACGCGCCGCCCAGCGGCACAAAGCCCAATCAAGGACTGGCGGGCATCCCCCGTCTCCACGCGTACCCACCCGGCTGGAAACTCTTCAGCCTCGGTCTTGCCAGCAGTTTCGCGAAGCACCTGCAAGCGCCCGCCCACCACGCTGATGCGTTCGTGATCGGTCGCGTGGCGGGCATGAAGCAGAAATGCGACACCCACGGCCAGCAGTTCCAGTGCTGCGAAAGGCAACACCAAAGTGGCACCCTGGGTCCAGAAAAATATGGCCACAGAAATCGACAGCAGGCTGAGCGCCAGGAAACACGCCCCCATTTGCCGGGGTGTGATCGAGCAGTTGCGCTTCAGCATCCACTGCACGCCATCGCCCGATACCGTGGCAAACCGGTACTGACCCATGCTCATGGACATGCAAAACCCACCAAAACCGAACGAAGCTTTCGCGTGCGCCTCGTTACCGATGCCCAGGAAAATGCCTGATGACTTTGACAGCCGGGATTGTAGCGGCGCTTGACACGGTTTTTAACCGCGGGTTACACAATCCGACCTCGGCGCGCGGCTATGCCCCGTGCGGGTTGCGCGGATTTGTAACACCCGCACGCAGCATGCGGCGCATGTCCTCTTCGCTCAGCGCGGCACTGGCTTGCATCTTCAAGCGGGGCACTGGGCGCAGCGCGTGGCCGTACACCACCTCGAAGGTGAGTAGAAACTGACCCTCCGCGTTGCGCGGCAGGTGGTCCTGCAGGGCCTGTTTCCAGCGCCCCAGCCAGTGGCGGCTGCGGCACGCGGTAAAGCGCTGCGTGTTCAGGTTGCGCCCCCAGGCACGCAGGTCCTGCACCACGCGCTCTACACTGGCGTACGTCAGCGTGATGCGCTCCATGTCCATCACCGGCTCTGCGAATCCCACCTCCACCAGCATGTCGCCCAGGTCGTGCATGTCGGTCAGGGTGTGGGTGGGCGCTGGCCAGCCCATGTGCTGGTGCACTGTGCGCAACTCCTTCAGGCTGTCTGGGCCCAGACAGGAGAACATGAGGAAACCGTTCACCTTGAGGGCTTCTTTCCACAAGCGAAGGGTGCGTTTGGGGTAAGCGTCCTCGTGCAGGGACATGTTGGCCCAGAGCATGTCGGCCTCGACGGGGGCGGACCCTGGCCACACCTGCGGCACCTTGGACGGGCGCCAGCGCGCAGGCACCCAGCGCGGCCCGGACAGCTTTGCCAGCCGTTGCGCGGTGGTGGTGGCCTGAGCGCCTGCCAGCAGGCATTCCGCCTCAGGGTAGCGCCCGCACAACTCGGCATGCCCCTGTAACCCGCCGCGCTCGGGCGCCCAGTGCATCCAGCGGTTTGGCACCTGCTTGATCCAGCCGAGCCGGTCGGCCATGCGTCGCGCCACCTCTTCGTGCAACCAGGGGCTTTCCTGCACCGGGCGGCGGGCCAGACGCGCAGCCGCCACCGGGTCCAGGCCAGGCAGGTGGGGCTCAGCGGCCAAGGGTGGTGGGAACGGGTCAGGCGGAGTCATGCGCAGCAAACAGGGCAGATGGTAGGTGCAGTTGACAGGAGGCGGTGCGGCCAGCGGCGCCCGATGGAACACTGAGGTTACGCGAACTGTACGTGCCCCTAGAGC
>JAABRN010000287.1 GCA_011390855.1 Hydrogenophaga sp.
TGCGGCACCCGACGTGCAGACGGCACCCATCCGGTTGAGCATTTCCTGGAAAAACCCAATGCCGACCAAGCCTTGCAATTGCTGCTGAAGGGCGAGGTCTTGTGGAACGCGGGCATTTTTCTGTGCCGCGCAAGCACCCTGCTGCAGGCCCTGCAGCAACATGCACCCGACATTCTGGCCAGTTGTCGCGAAGCCCTGCCCTCACCGCTCGCCGCCCCGACACGGCTCTCAGCAACGCTGCAGCCGAGCGCAGCGCCCCGGTGGCTCACACCGCTGCCCGGCGCCTTCGCCGCCTGCCGATCGCAAAGCTTCGACTACGCCGTGATGGAACACCATGCCGATGTGACTGTGGTCCCCTACACCGGCGCCTGGAGCGACGTCGGCAGCTGGAACGCGGTGGCCGAACTATCGCCCGCCGACGCCGAAGGAAACCGCATAGAAGGCCTGGGCTTCGCCCCGCTCTCACATGACACCTACATCCATGCGCCGCACCGTCCTGTGGTCGCACTCGGCACCAAAAACCTGCTCATCATCGACACGCCCGACGCGCTTCTCGTGGCCCATCGGGACTGCGCCGAACAGGTCAAAGACGTGGTGGCCCAGCTGGAGAGCCAGCAGTGCGCCCAAGCGTTGATTCACCGCAAGGTCGCGCGCCCCTGGGGCTGGTACGACTGCATCGACATCGGCGAACGCTTTCAGGTCAAGCGCATCGGCGTCAAGCCCGGTGCCAGCCTCAGCCTGCAAAAGCACCATCACCGGGCCGAACACTGGATCGTCGTCAAAGGCACGGCCGAAGTCACCTGCGGCAGTGAAACCTTCCTGTTGGCCGAAAACCAGTCCACCTACATCCCCATTGGCGAGTTGCACCGCCTGAGCAACCCGGGAAAGCTGGAACTGGAAATGATCGAAGTGCAGTCCGGCAGCTACCTCGGCGAAGACGACATCGTCCGCATAGAAGACACCTACGGCCGCGCCACCCCCAAACTCGTCGCCACCTCATGAACCAGCCCGAAACCATTTATGTGGCAGGTCATCGCGGCATGGTTGGCTCGGCCATCGTGCGCCTGCTGCTCGCAGCCGGCCACCCCGCCAGCCACATCGTCACCCGCACCCACGCCGAGCTTGACCTGACCGACCAGGCCGCTGTGCGCGCCTTCTTCGCGCAAGCCAAGCCGCAACAGGTGTACCTTGCAGCGGCCAAGGTGGGCGGTATCCACGCCAACAACGTCTACCCCGCTGACTTCATCTATCAGAACCTCATGATCGAGGCCAACGTGATCGAAGCTGCGTTCTGCAACGGGGTGCAGAAGCTGCTGTTCCTTGGCTCCAGCTGCATCTACCCCAAGCTCGCCCCGCAGCCCATGAGCGAGCAAGCCCTTCTCACCGGCCCACTTGAAGCCACCAACGAGCCCTATGCCGTGGCCAAGATCGCCGGCATGAAGCTCTGCGAGAGCTACAACCGCCAGTTTGGTGTCAGTCACGGCGTGGACTACCGCTGCGTCATGCCCACCAACCTCTATGGCCCGGGCGACAACTACCACCCAGAGAACAGCCACGTGATCCCCGCGCTGATCCGCCGGCTCCACGAAGCCAAGGTGGCTGGCATGCCCGAGGTTGTCATTTGGGGTAGCGGAATGCCCATGCGCGAGTTTCTGTATGTGGACGATATGGCTGCTGCCAGTGTGCATGTGATGAACCTGCCCAACGCCAGCTACACGCAACACACCCTGCCCATGCTCAGCCACATCAACGTCGGCTACGGCAGCGACATGTCCATCGCCGAGCTCAGCCGCACCGTGGCTGCCACCGTGGGCTACACGGGCCAGATCTGCTTCGACACCAGCAAACCCGACGGCACCCCCCGCAAGCTCATGGACAGCAGCCGTCTGCACAACCTGGGCTGGCAAGCCAAGGTCGATCTGACCTCCGGGCTGGCGCTGACATACCAGGACTTCCTCACGCAATAGCTTTCCCGCGCCCTCTTCCGCCTGCGGAATGGGGCAAGTCGAGGTCCCCTCAACACCAACCACCAAGCGAGTGACCAAGATGACCAAGAACCCCCCCATAGGCGCCTGGCCCAAAGTTGCCCTCATCACCGGCATCACCGGCCAGGACGGCTCATACCTTGCGGAGCTGCTGCTTGAAAAAGGCTACATCGTGCACGGCATCAAGCGCCGCAGCAGCCAGTTCAATACACAGCGCGTCGACCACCTCTACCAGGACCCGCACACTCACAACTCGCGCTTTCACCTGCACCACGGCGACCTCAGCGACACCAGCAACCTCATCCGAATCGTTCAGGAAACCCAGCCTGACGAGATCTACAACCTGGGTGCCCAGAGCCATGTGGCTGTGAGCTTCGAAAGCCCTGAATACACAGTCGACGTGGACGGCCTGGGTACGTTGCGTCTGCTCGAAGCCATCCGCATCCTTGGGCTAGAACAGAAGACGCGCTTCTATCAGGCCAGCACATCCGAGCTGTATGGACTGGTGCAGGAGACCCCGCAAAAGGAGACCACGCCTTTTTACCCGCGCAGCCCCTACGCGGTGGCCAAGCTGTACGCATACTGGATCGTGGTGAACTACCGCGAGGCCTATGGCATGTACGCATGCAACGGCATCTTGTTCAACCACGAATCCCCGCGCCGCGGCGAAACTTTCGTCACGCGCAAGATCACCCGCGGACTGGCCAACATCGCCCTCGGCCTGGAGCAATGCCTCTTCATGGGCAACCTGGACTCGCTGCGCGACTGGGGGCATGCCAAAGACTATGTGCGCATGCAATGGCTGATGCTGCAACAGGAGCAGGCAGAAGACTTCGTGATCGCCACCGGCGTGCAGTACAGCGTGCGCCAATTCATCGACATGGCCGCCGGGGAACTCGGCGTCACGCTGGCCTTTGAAGGGCAGGGCGTGGAGGAACGTGCCGTGGTGTTGAAGGTGGAAGGCGACAAAGCCCCAGCTCTCAAGCCCGGCGACGTGATCGTGAAGGTGGACCCGCGCTACTTCCGCCCCACCGAAGTGGAAACCCTGCTGGGTGACCCCTCCAACGCCAAAGCGAAGCTGGGCTGGGTGCCGCAGATCGCGCTGCAGGAGATGGTGACGGAGATGGTTGCCTCCGATCTGACCGACGCAAAGCGTCACGCACTGCTCAAGACCCACGGCTACCCCATGACGGTATCCAGCGAGCACTGAACACCGTACCCACCTTCATGTCTGTCCCACACCCCT
>JAABRN010000288.1 GCA_011390855.1 Hydrogenophaga sp.
AATGACCGCAGCCACCGCACAGGCCCAAGGCATGTACGGCGAACTGGGTTACAGCCACCTCAACTTCGAAGAAACCGACACCGCCTTCTCGGCCAAGGTCAACCCCTCGATGGTGCGCGGCATCATTGGCTACGAAGTCAACCCGAACCTCGCCGTCGAAGGCCTGCTGGGTCTGGGCATGCAATCGGATGACGTGCGCGTGGGTAGCGCCAGCCTAAAGGGCAAGGTCGACAACGTGGCCGGCGTGTTCGTCAAGCCCAAGGTCCGCCTGGGTGAAACCGTGGAACTGTTCGGTCGCGCCGGCGTGGCAACCACCAAGGTCAGTGCGAGTGCAGGCAACCTGAGCATCTCCGACCGAGGCACGAGCTTCGCTTACGGCGCCGGCGCCAGCTTCGCACTGACACCCGCTCTGTCAATCAACGCCGACTACATGCGCTACTACGACCGCAAGGGCATCACGGTCGATGGCATCAACGTCGGTGTGGGCCTGAAGTTCTGATCGAACATCTCCCTATCCAGAATGCCACCTTCGGGTGGCTTTTTTTTGCGACAGGAGCCCTTGCCAGCCCATTGACCGAAGGCTCAAAACAGACGAACCGTACTTCGCTTATTGCTTTTTCCAGCAACACACGTCCGAGCCCCTGGGCGCCGACATGCCCTTCTGATGACCTCGGCAGAGGCCTGTTGTCATCATTTGCATGTCCTCGGGCCGCTCGCTCGTCAGGGCAGGATCACGGTACAACCGGTCGTGACCCTGGCTTCCAGGCTGGTGTGAGCCTGCTGGACTTCGGTCAGTTTGTAGCGCTGGTCGATGCGGATCTTCACCTGGCCTGCTTCCACCACGGCAAACAAATCGTCTGCCATGGCCTGGGTACGCTCCCGGCTGGTGATGTGACTGAACAGGGTCTGCCGGGTCACATACAAGGAGCCCTTGGGCCCCAGGATGCCGGGTGCAAATGGCGCCACCGGGCCGCTGGCGTTACCAAAGCTCACCATCAGGCCAAATGGCATCAGGCAGTCCAGAGACTTGTCGAAGGTGTCTTTGCCCACCGAGTCGTAAACCACTTTCACGCCTTTGCCACCGGTGATTTCTTTCACCCGCGCCGCAAAGTCTTCCTGGCGGTAGTTGATGGTGAATTCGGCACCATGCTCCCTGGCCAGCGCACACTTTTCATCTGACCCGGCCGTGCCGATCAGGCGCAAGCCCAGGGACTTGGCCCATTGGCAGGCGATCAGGCCCACGCCGCCGGCGGCCGCATGAAACAGCACAAAATCGCCTGCGTTCAGCCCCTCCACTGGCGGGCAGCGCTTGAGCAGGTACTGTGCGGTGAGGCCTTTGAGCATCATGGCCGCTCCGGTTTCGAAATCAATGGCATCTGGCAACTGGCACACGTTCATGGCGGGCATCACGCGCACGTCGCAATAGCTGCCGGGTGGATTGGCTGCATAGGCCGCACGGTCGCCGGCCTTGAGGTGGGTGACGCCAGCACCTACGGCTTCAATCACGCCAGCGCCCTCCATGCCCAGCGACAGGGGCATGGCGTTCGGGTACAGACCGGTGCGCTGGTACACGTCAATGAAATTCAATCCCACCGCATGATGGCGGATGCGCACCTCGCCCGGCCCGGGATCACCCACCTCCACGTTTTCCACCACGAGTTGCTCGGGGCCACCATGGGCGTGAATGCGCACAGCGCGGCTGGTCTGGGTCATGTCTGTCTCCTCAATTTGGAATGGAATGGTTGAGCGATCAAATCGCTCGGAAGTGCAAAGGCAGATGCTGCCACGAAAACGTCACTTTCTCAGTGTGCCTGGGTGTCACCCCCGCTTCAGCCTGGGGCATGCGGCGGTGGTTACAGTGGCGCCATGCCAACCAACCCGCCTGCCCGCCTCACGCCCACCACGCTCGCGCTTCTCATCATTCCTCCGCTGATGTGGGCCAGCAATGCCGTGGTCGGCCGGATGATGCAGGGAGTGGTGCCTCCCCTGACCTTGAACTTCCTTCGCTGGACACTGGCGCTGGTCATATTGCTGCCGATCGCGGGCTGGGTGCTTCGCCCGGGCAGCCCCATGTGGCCACATTGGCGCCGCTTTGCGCTGCTTGGCCTGCTGGGTGTGGGACTGTACAACTCACTGCAGTACCTCGCGCTCAAGACCTCCACCCCCATGAACGTGACACTGGTGGCGTCAAGCACACCAGTGTGGATGTTGCTGCTGGGTCGCCTTTTTTATGGCGCATCGGTGTCACGCCAGGCAGCCATTGGAGCGGTACTTTCGCTGGCTGGCGTGGCGGTGGTGCTGTCGCGTGGCGACTGGGCACAACTGCGCTCGGTGCAATTGGTACCGGGTGATGCGTGGATGTTGCTGGCTTCGCTTTTGTGGGCCTGGTACAGCTGGCTACTGGCCAAGCCAAAGCCTGGCTCCGAACCGGCTGCAATCAGAGCCGACTGGGCCGCCTTTCTGCTTGCACAGATCGTTTTCGGTCTGTGCTGGTCCGGCATGCTCACCGCTGGCGAGTGGTGGACGCTTCCACCATCCAATGAAAGTGCATCCCATATCGCCTGGGGGTGGCCACTGGTGGCTGGCCTGATCTTTGTGGCGATCGGCCCTTCGTTGGTGGCCTACCGCTGCTGGGGCGCGGCTGTTTCCCGGGTAGGGCCAGCCATGGCAAGCGTGTTCTCCAATCTCACGCCTCTGTTTGCGGCGCTGATGTCTGCCACCTTGCTGAGCGAACCGCCCAGGGCCTACCACGCACTGGGCTTCGTGCTCATTGTGGGTGGCATCCTGGTGTCTTCAAGACGCTGAAGGAAGCACCGCGCCCCACCGGGGGCTCAGAACGTGCCGGGATAGGCGCCACCATCGGCCAGCACGTTCTGCCCCGTCATGTAGGCTGCGTGCACGCTGCACAGGAACGCGCAGATGGCACCGAACTCCTGGGAGTTGCCATAGCGCCCGGCCGGTATCTGGGCCTGCTGTGCGCGGCGCAGCTCTTCAATACTTTTGCCGGTTTTATCGGCCGCAACCTTGAGGGTGGCCGCGATGCGGTCGGTGTCGAACTTGCCGGGCAGCAGGTTGTTGATGGTCACGCCTTGTGCGGCCAGCGGGCTGCGCGCCACACCCGCCACGAATCCCGTGAGACCGCTGCGTGCGCCGTTGGACAGGCCCAGGATGTCGATAGGAGCCTTCACTGCGCTGGAGGTGATGTTGACAATGCGCCCGAACCCG
>JAABRN010000289.1 GCA_011390855.1 Hydrogenophaga sp.
AAGGGTTTGACTTCCTTCACGCCGCGTGCGAACGTCAGAGGCATCTTCTGATTGCTGTTGAGTGCTTGCAACACCAACTGGAGGATCGCAAGCATGGGGTAAGTTCCCATAACGAAACACTGCTCGAGGAACTCATCGAGCAAATCGTTGAACTCTCGGCATCGATGGCCACGAATGTGGAGAAACTCATACAGGCACAGCATTTTGGCGCGGAGTGCATCACGTCAAGTCAACCGTTTCAATCGATCGAAGGCGTCTGCCGTCAACTGCTCGATGCCAATCTTTTTGTCGTCCAAACCGCGCTGGCTGTGATCGGCAGGTATGGCTATGCGCCGTGGACAACTTCAGCGCTCAACAACATCGCAACACGCACCCACATGATTCATGCCCAGCTGTGCGAATACGTTGCCTCCTCCAACTCCACTCCCAGCAGGGCAAAAAACAGCATCTCCGGGGACTAGCGAAGAGCGAAGTCGTCCGCATCAAAACCCAGCTCTGGTCAGTCCTCTTGTACTTGGGGAACAAGCAAGGGACTGCGCCGTTCACTGCAACGACCCGTCACCTTCCAGCAAAGCAAACTCAACCAGATCCCAGGAGTTCCGCCAGTTCAAGGTTCTTTGCGGCATGTCGTTCATCTTCATGATCGTGTCTGTCAGATCGCAAGACGCCAGTCCGCCATGGAATTCCACCATTTCGGTATAGCGCCACACCAGGTCATTCATGCATCCCAGCAGCTTGCGGCTGTCGGTCTTGGCAAACAGGCCTGTCTGGTAGGCCTGCAACGCGCGGTGAATGCGGGCAGGCTCAAAACCTCTCATCGCCAACAGCTGGCTCAGCCCTCCCATGAACATGGTGGGCAAGCTCTGCACGGTCACAGGCTTGTTTCCCTGGTACAGGACGAACGACAGCAGGTTCAGTTCGCTCATGAACAGGAAGAACCGGGTGCGCCCGATCAGAAACCGGTGCACGTACCAGTTGCCCAGCGGTGCTGCCACTGCCTGTGCGTCAACGAGGTCTGCCTTGCGCAGCCCGATGGCTTTCTGGACTTCTCCGGTGCATTTGAGGTACAGCATGGGCAGCACGTTACCACCAGAGCGAGGGGCAGGATTCGCTCGCTATCCGCGTCAAAATATCCGTTCTTTCAACGCTCCACAGGACACACCCACATGCTGACGATTCGCCCCGCAACCCCTGCCGACGAAGACAGCCTCTGGCAGATCATGGAGCCGATCATCCGTGCAGGCGAAACCTACGACTTCCCACGCGACACCACCAGGGCGGACGCGCTCGCTGCCTGGCAGGCACCTGGCTTTCAATGTTTTGTGGCCGAAGATGGGAACGGGGTATTGGGTACCTATGTGCTGCACCCAAACCGCCCGGGCGGCGGGTCGCACGTGGCGAACTGCGGCTTCATGACGGCGGTTGATGCCAATGGCAGAGGAGTGGCGCGCGCCATGTGTTCACATGCTCTGAACACGGCGCGTGAGCAGGGCTTCATGGCGATGCAGTTCAATTTCGTGATTGCCAGCAACCACCGCGCGGTGAAACTGTGGACCGACATGGGGTTTGAGACGGTGGGCCGGCTACCGGGAGCGTTTCTGCACCCAGTTCATGGCTACGTTGATGCACTGGTGATGTTTCAGCGGTTGAAGCAGTGATGGGGGCTTGGCAAGAACCACCAGAAGGCATGGGAGCTAAGTCAACCCACAAAGCAGTTTAGCCTCGCCAAAATGATCGGGCGTCACTGCCGCCCTCAGCGTTCTGGATACGCAGACGGCTTCGCTGCCCTCTCACACCTTGGAGAAATCCGGCTTCCGGCGTTCCATGAAAGCACCAAAAGCCTCCTTGGCGGCCGGCTCGCGCAGCATGCGGCCAAAGCTCTCACCTTCCTCGGCCATCACGGCCATCACCTGCTGGGTTTGACCCTTCTTCATGAGGCGCTTGGTTTCTATCAGCGAGCTGATGGGCTTGGCTGCGAGCTTACGCGCCACGCCCTGGGCGTAGCCGGCGGCTTCCATGGGGGGAAGCACGCGGTTGACCAGGCCCACTTCCAGCGCGGCTTCGGCCATGAAGGGTTCGCCCAGCAGCAGGGCTTCGGCTGCGCGGTGGTAGCCCATCATTTGCGGCACCAGCAGGCTGGAAGCGGCTTCAGGACACAGGCCCAGATTCACGAAAGGCATGGAAAAGGCGGCGTTGTCGCCCGCGTAGACCAGGTCGCAATGGAACAGCAGCGTGGTGCCGATGCCCACTGCCGGGCCGCAAACCGCCGCGAGCACTGGCTTGGGGAACTGCGCGATGCCACGAAGAAAACGAAACACCGGCGACTCTGCCGTGGCTGGCGGGTTGTTGAGGAAGTCACCGATGTCGTTGCCGGCAGAGAAGGTGGCTTCGTTGCCCTGAAACACCACGCAGCGCACGCTGCCGTCGGCTTCCGCTGCGGCCAGTGCGTCGGCCATGGCGCCGTACATGGCAGCGGTGATGGAGTTCTTCTTGTCCGGGCGGTTGAAGGTGAGGGTGCAGACGCCGGCTTCGGTGTGGACGAGGATATCGCTCATGGAGGTGTGGGGATGGATGGGTGAGAAAAATGAGGTGCCGGGCGCAGCAAAGAGGCGGGCGCAGGCCGACGGCGAGGTCGCCAAATTACCACGAATGTGGAGCGCCGTCTGGGGTGTGCTGCCCAATGCGTGACAGCGCTGCGAGGCCCCTTCTACACTCGGGGCGGCCACTTCGCCATGCCCACAAAGAAGCGCCAGCGCCATGCCATTCAACCCTGTTGCCTCCCAGCCGCGTCGCAGACTGAAAGCATTCTGTCTGCTGATGTGCTGCCTGCTGACCCTGGCGCCTGCGGCCTGGTCGCAGGGTGCGCCAATCAAGCCGACTGAACCTGCCGCTGCGGCAAAACCATCCCAATCCGGCCCAGACCAGCGGCCCCGCATCGGCCTGGTGCTGTCTGGCGGTGGCGCTCGCGGCTTTGCGCACGTGGGTGTGCTGCAGGCGCTGGAACAGGCGGGTGTACCAGTGGACTTCATCGTGGGCACCTCCATGGGCGCCATCATTGGCGGCCTCTACGCCAGCGGCATGACGGCCGATCAGCTGGAACGCGAGCTCCTGTCGCTGGACTGGGCCAACCTGTTCGAGCGTCGCGAAGCCCGGCAGCTGCTGACGCAACGCCGCAAGGAAGAGGACTTCGAATTTTCGGCGGTGCTGCAGCTGGGGTTTCG
>JAABRN010000290.1 GCA_011390855.1 Hydrogenophaga sp.
CCAGCTGTCTGCACGCAGGGCAGCATCGGCAAACTTCAGATCCCACACCACCACGCTGTCCACCAGCGGGCGCAACGCGGCCGCGAAAATGCGGCCCACCTCCCCAAATCCCACCAGACCCACACGCCAGGTACGCGTCTCGAGTTCGCTGGTCATGGCATCAGAGGCGCAACACGAACAGCACGATGCCGGGGAACATGACCAGAATCGCGGTGCGGATCAGGTCGCTGGCCACGAACGGCAGGATGGCGCGGTAGGTGTGGGTGATGGGTGTGTCCCGCGACAGCGAATTGATGACGAACAGGTTCATGCCCACCGGCGGCGTGATGAGGCCCACCTCCACCACGATGAGCACCAGAATACCGAACCAGATGGCCAGTTCCTCGGGCGAGAGGCCAAAGTCCAGCACGGTGATGATGGGGAAGAACACCGGAATGGTGAGCAGGATCATGGAGAGCGAATCCATGAAGCAGCCCAGGATGATGTAGAGGACCAGAATGGCCACCAGCACCGTGTAGGGGTTCACGTCCCAACTGCCCACCAGGTTGGCGGCTTCCTGCGGCAATTGCGACAGCGCCAGGAAGGTGTTGTAGACCCCCGCACCGAGTACGATCATGTAGATCATGCCGGTGGCTGTGGCGGTGGCCAGGACCACGCCCAGCAGGGACTTGCGCGTCAGGCCGCCATTGGCCCAGGCGGCAATCCCGGTACCGAATGCACCCACGGCGGCACCTTCCGTGGGGGTAAATATGCCACCGTAGATGCCACCCACCACCACCACGAAAATCACCAGCACCGGCCACACCTTCAGGGTGGCGGCCCAGCGCTCCTTCATGGGCATGGGCGGCATGCTACCCACGTCCTGTGGTTTCAAACGGGCGTAAATGGCAATGACCAGCATATAGCCGAACGCAGCCAGCAAGCCGGGCACAAAGGCGGCCAGGAACAGCTTGGCAATGTTCTGTTCGGTCAGGATGGCGTAAATGACCAACACCACCGATGGCGGGATGAGGATACCCAGCGTACCCCCTGCAGCCAGACACGCGGTGGAGATTCCGCCGGCATAGCCAGCACGCTTGAGCTCCGGCAAAGCCACCTGCCCCATGGTGGCGGCTGTGGCCAGAGAGGAGCCACAAATGGCGCCGAAGCCGGCACAGGCGCCCACGGCAGCCATGGCCACGCCCCCTTTGCGGTGCCCGATCCAGGCCTCTGCCGCCTTGAACAGCGCCTGTGACAAGCCACCCAGCGCCGCGAACTGCCCCATGAGAAGGAACAGCGGAATGACAGAAAGCGAATAGTTGGAGAACGTGCTGTACGTGACCTGCTTGAGCTGGTTCAGTATGGGCATGTGGTTGCCATAGACCATCCATGCCCCCGCCAGCCCGCACACCAGCATGGAGAGCCCGATGGGCACACGGACAAAGATCAGCAGCAGCAGGACCGGAAACGACCACAAGGCGAGTTGCAAGGATGTCATGCTCAGTGCCCCGTGTTGCCTTCGGGAGCCCAGCCTTCGGGCTCCTTGAAAATACCCAGTACGGTCAGCGCGCGGGCCAGGTAAGCCAGGCAGCCCACCACGGCACCGACTACACAGAACGCGTACGCCCACCACACCGGCATGAGCAGGATGAAAGTGGTTTCCATGTACTCCCGCTTCTCCAGCATGCCCTCCCAGAGCATGGTGGTCAGGACCAGCCACACCGCCAGCATGAGCAGTGCACTGAAGACATCAATACCGCGCTGGAACCAGCGCGGCATGTGCATGTAGAGGAGATCGACGGTGGCATGGCTGTAGCGCACATAGCACCACGGCAGGAAGAAGAACACCGCAATGCCGATGCCAGCCTCCAGCAACTCGAAATCACCGGGGATGGGCCCCAGGCCGACGTCGATCAGGGCGCGGCCTGCCACGCTGGTGACGACCATCAGTGTGAGTGCCACCAACAGGAGACCGCCCAACAAGGCGGTCCACTTCGATAGGCGGTAAATGAAAGCAATCATTCCTTGTCCTGTAGGAAGGTAGGCGGTTGCAAGAAGGCCGGCTTGCGCCGACCTGTGCATTGTCGCCTAAGGTACGCCGGGCCTGCCGGGCGCTGGAGCCTCAGCTGTAGCGGGCAATCAGTGCACGCGCTTCTGATGCCAGTTGCGCGCCATTGATTCCCTTGCTCCCCACTTCCTTGATCCAGTCGGTCTCTACCGTACCAGCGGTGCGGCGCCAGCGCTGGGTTTCGGCTCCGTCCAGGGCCACGATGTTGTTGCCCGCCCGCTCGGCAATCTGGCGGCCCACCACGTCGCCTTCGTCCATGGCACGGCCAAACATGGCCGCGGTTTCAATGCCCGAGTTGGCATCGATGACTTTCTTCAGGTCGGCCGGCAGCTTCTCGTACGACGCCTTGTTCATGGAGAACGCAAAAGTCTGGGTGTACAGGCCGTCTCTGCCGGCAAAGGTGGTGTGGTTCTTCACCAGTTCGGCCACCTTCAGGGCGGGGGTGACTTCCCAGGGAATGGTGGTGCCATCGATCACGCCCTTGGACAGCGCTTCGGTCACCGCAGGTACCGGCATGCCCACGGGCGTGGCACCCAGCTTCGTGAGCATGTTGTTGATGATGCGCGAGCCGCCACGGATCTTCATGCCACGCAGGCTCTCCAGCCCCGTGACGGGCTGCTTGGTATGGAACAGGCCAGGGCCGTGGGTGTGCACCGCCAGCAGCTTGACGCTGGCAAACTCGTCGGCGGCAAACTTCTCCACGTAGGCGTGAATGGCGCGCGAGGAAGCCTCGGCGCGTGCCGTGATGAAAGGCAGCTCGAAGACTTCGGTCTTGGGAAAGCGGCCCGGGGTATAGCCCAACACCGTCCAGGTGAAGTCCACCACGCCATCGCGGGCCTGGTCGAACAGCTGCACGGGAGCACCGCCCAGCTGCATGGCGTGGAACAACTGCACCTTGATGCGCCCGCCCGACTCGGCCTCCACCTTCTGAGCCCAGGGCGCCAGGGCGCGAGCCGGGATGGTGGCCTGCGGAGGCAGCATCTGGTGCAGGCGCAAGGTGATGGGCTGCTGGCCGAACACGGGGCTGGCCGCGGCGGTAGCTGCAGCGGCAGCCATGCCGGAGAGTACCTGCCGGCGGTTGATCTGTGAGTGGTTCATGTCTGTCTCCTGATAGTGCAGCATCCAAACGGCTGCCCGGCACGTACTGTGCATGGGGCGGGCTGG
>JAABRN010000291.1 GCA_011390855.1 Hydrogenophaga sp.
CTGCAACGAGCCCCCTGGGTTCGTCATCCCCCAGGGGGTGAATTGACTCCCCCCTGCGCCTGGCCTTGCGGCCCGTCATCCCCCCAGGGGGACAACACCTTGGGCCGGCGGAGCCGGACCCTTGGTGTTCCTGGACTGGTCTTCCCTTCGATCGTCGCTGGGTTCCAGTTCCATTGCGTTTCCTGTTGTGACTTGAATCTGTCTGCCCATGAAATCGTTCATCCTTGCCGTCGACCGCCATGTCACCGGGCTGTGCCTGTCGCTGGCCTGCGTCATCCTGGCTGTGATCTCCAGTCTGGGCATGTGGCAGGTGGTGACGCGTTTTGTTTTTTCGCAGCCTTCCACCTGGACCGAAGAGGTCATGCGCCGCTTGCTGATCTGGATGGTGATGCTGGGCATGGTGGTGGCGCTGCGCCAGGGTGCGCTGATTTCGGTGGACCTGATGCTGCGCCTCGCCAAGGGCGCGTGGCGCACCACGGTGCGCTGGATCATCACCTCGGTGAACCTGGCTTTCTTCTCCGTGGTGCTGTGGTTCGGTGTGGACCTGGTCTGGCGCGTGCGCTTCCAGACCTTTGCCAGCCTGGACCTGTCGATGTCCTGGGCGTATTCGGCCATTCCCGCGGGTGCGCTGCTCGCATTGCTGGCCACGGTGGCGCATCACTTCGACCCTCAATCCAAAGAGCTGGCCACCGCGCAATAGAGGTGCGCAACGAAGCCCATCACACCATGACGTTTTTCCCCACTTTGACATCTCCCGGAAACCAGCCATGCCATTGACCCTGCTCGTCACCATGCTGGTGTGTTTCGCCTTCAGCATTTCCATCGCCGTGTCCATCGGCGGCTCAGCCGTGCTGGGCATTGCCCTGTTCGACAACCGGCAGCTCATCCTGGTGCCGAAGGAGATGTTCTCGGCCATCGACAAGTTTCCGCTGGCCGCCATTCCTTTCTTCATTCTGGCCGGCAACCTGATGGAAACCGGTGGCATCTCGCGCCGGCTGGTCAACTTCGCCAAGTCGCTGGTGGGCGGTGTGCAGGGCGGCCTGCCCATGACCTGCGTGCTCACCTGCATGATCTTCGCGGCGGTCTCCGGCTCGTCGGTGGCCACCACGTTCGCCATCGGCTCCATTCTCATTCCCGCGCTGGTGAAACACGGCTACCCGGTGGGTTACGCAGCCTCGCTGCAGGCCACGTCGGCCGAACTGGGCGTGGTCATTCCGCCCTCCATCCCGTTGATTCTGTTTGGCGTGGCGGCAGAAGTGTCCATTGGCGAGCTGTTCATTGCGGGCGTGGTGCCGGGCCTGCTGATCGGCGCAGCCTTGATGCTGTTCGTGCACCTGTGGTGCCGCTTCAAGGGCCTGGGCAAAAACGACGGTGATGACCGCCTGGGCATGCTGCCTGCCACCCGCGACGCGGGCTGGGCGCTGTTGATGCCCGTGGTGATCCTGGGTGGCATTTACGGTGGCATCTTCACACCCACCGAAGCCTCGGTGGTGGCCGTTTTCTATGCGCTGATCGTGGGCTTTGTGATCCACCGCGAACTCACGCTCAAAGGCATCGTCACCGTGCTGCGCAAGTCGGTGCTGTCCAGCGCGGTGATCATGTTCATCATCGCCAACGCAGGCCTGTTCGCTTTCCTCATCACCCGCGCGGGCATTCCAGACGCCATCGGCATGTGGCTGACCGAAATGCTGCGCTCGCCCGCTTACTTCCTGCTGGGTGTGAACGCCGCGCTGTTCGTGATCGGCATGTTCATCGAGACTTCGGCGGCCATCATCGTGCTCGCGCCCATTCTGGTGCCGGTGGCCATCTATTTCGGCATCGACCCGGTGCACTTCGGCATCATCATGGTGGTCAACCTGGCCATGGGCATGATCACACCGCCCTTTGGCGTGAACCTGTTCGCCGCGTGCACCGTGGCCAAGATCTCGCTCGACCGCATCGTGGGCCACCTGCTGCCCTTCGTGCTGGTCATCATGGGCTGCCTGGCCCTCATCACTTACCTGCCGTCCATCTCGCTGGGCCTGCGCGATGCGGTGTTTGCCAAGCCGCCAGTGGTCGAACCCGTGATCGGGCCGAGCATCGGCCCTCAATGACAGTGAAAGCATCTCCATGGCACTGAACCACATCGCCAACACCGCCGTGCGCTCGGCCTCGGGCCAGACGCTGCCGGTGATTGACCCGGCCGACGGCCAGGCCTATGACACCATCGAGCGCAGCAACGCGGTTGATATCGACGACGCCGTGCGCGCCGCCCGCGAATGCTATGAGCGCACCTGGGCGCGCACCACCGCCGCCGAGCGCGGGCGCCTGCTGATGAAGCTCAGCAGGCTGGTGGCCGAGCACGCCGACGAACTTGCGGCCATTGAGCAGCGCGACTGCGGCAAACCCGTGGCCCAGGCCAAAGCCGACGCACTGGCCCTGGTGCGCTACTTCGAGTTTTACGCCGGCGCGGGCGACAAGCTGCACGGTGACACCATTCCCTACCTCGACGGCTACAGCGTGCTCACGTGGCGCGAGCCGCACGGCGTGACCGGCCATGTGGTGCCGTGGAATTACCCCATGCAGATCTTCGGCCGCTGCGTGGGTGGCGCGCTGGCCGCGGGCAACGTGTGCGTGGTCAAGCCTTCGGAAGACGCCTGCCTGTCGCTGCTGCGCGTGGCCGAACTCGCGGTGGAAGCCGGCTTCCCACCCGGCTGCATCAACATCGTCACCGGCTACGGCCATGAGGTGGGCGATGCATTGGCGCGCCACCCCGGCATCGACCACATCAGCTTCACCGGCAGCCCGCGCGTGGGCACGCTCATACAGCAGGCCGCGGCCGAACGCCACTGCCCGGTCACCCTGGAACTGGGCGGCAAAGGGCCGCAGATCGTGTTTGCCGACGCCGATGTCGACGCCGCCCTGCCCTTCATCGTCAACGCAATCGTGCAGAACAGCGGCCAGACCTGCAGCGCCGGTTCACGCCTGCTGGTGGAGCGTTCGCTGTACGAGCCCTTGCTGGAACGCCTGGGCCAGCGCTTCACCGAACTGCGCGCCGGCCCACCGGCCATGAACCTGGACCTGGGCCCGCTGATTCGCCAGAGCCAGATGGAGCGCGTGCAAGACTTTCTGGCGCAGGCCGAAGCAGACGGCATTGCCACAGTGGCCCAGGGCCGTGTGGTGAGTGAAGCCGCCACCACCGGCTACTACGCCG
>JAABRN010000292.1 GCA_011390855.1 Hydrogenophaga sp.
CGAGACCACCATGATCAGATGGAATTCACTCCAGTCCAGCAGCGTGTAGGCGCTTGCACTTCCGGTGGTTTGCTCTCGCTGCAATGCGTCTGCCTCTGTGACTTTCATAATTGAAAATATAGATCAAAAAATTTGTTCTTGAATTATCTTCCGTGAAAATTTATGATGACAGAACTTGAACAACCCAAACGCGCAAGGAGCCTGTCATGGAACGTTTTACGCACTGGAGCGCTTGGCTCATCGTGGCATTGACCTTGGTCTTTGCCGCACTCAATTGGTCCGCGTTGAGCAACATGACCGACATCAACCTGTTGGTCATCAATATCCAAGCGCCCATGGGTGTGATCTTGCTAGGCTTGGTCTCGGTG
>JAABRN010000293.1 GCA_011390855.1 Hydrogenophaga sp.
AAGAACTGCGCGCCGCTCGTGAAACCGCTGACCAAGCTGAAGCCTCTCGCATGGAAGCCCTTCAGCGCGTTATGCTGAGTGAGTTTCGCCTGCTCAACGAGCGATTCACCAAGCTCGAGGAAGCTCACACCCCGCTGGTCAAGCTGAACTGAGTGCAACCGCACGGAAGGAGCCTCCTTCATTGCCTGTCACACGCTGCGCTTTCGAGCATGCAAACCGCATCGATCCAATGGCCTATCGACGCCCGCTTGGCGGCCAGGTTCAAGCTGGCTGCGAGCTTGATCTGAAACGCAAAGGGAGATACAGGCGGTCCCTAAGCTGCGGACACGTTGGCGCAACTGGCCTCCGGAAGAGCTCAACTGCTGTGACAGCGATGTGCCAGCCAAATGCACGCGGTGATGTCTCGTTGCATGCTCCTGCTCCCTATTTTTCAACGCTTTCTTCGTCTTTAGCTCAATGACTCTGGAACTTCTGGGCGCAGCGAGCAAGAGCTTTCTGTTCGTGTTCGCGGCACTATTGCCAATTCTCAACCCGGCTGCGACAGCGCCGATTTTTCTGGGCCTCACCGAGGGTGCGTCCTCGGGTACACGTGCGCTCCTGGCGCGTCGCATTGCGCGCAACATGGTGGCACTGATGCTGGGCTCCATGCTCGTGGGCTCGTATGTGCTTGAATTTTTCGGCATCGCACTCCCCATCGTGCGCGTAGGCGGTGGGTTGTTGCTAGCGTCCATGGCGTGGCGTCTGCTCAACACCACCCACGCCAGTGAAGACAGCCGAACTGAACTGGCTGAGGCGTTCACCCCTGAGATGGCTCGGCGCCAAGCGTTTTACCCGTTGACGTTCCCGGTCAGTTGCGGGCCGGGATCGATCGCTGCAGCCATTACCGTGGGCGTCTCACTGGCGGACTCAGAGCTGACCGTGTCGCTTGCACGAATGGGGGGCGGAGCAGTTGCGCTGCTGGCTGTTGGACTGATCATGTACTTGGCTTTTCGCTATGCGCAGCGCTTGTTACGCCCGTTGGGCGAGGCAGGCACCATCATCTTCCTGCGGCTGTCGGCGTTCATTCTGCTTTGCCTGGGTGTGCAGATTGTCTGGGACGGTGTTAGCGAACTGATCGGTGGCCTGCTGGCGCAGTACGTACCCACCCGAGTAGGCTCATGAAAGCACAACCTACCTTCGCGGTGTAGGCCTGTCATCCTCGCAGACCCTCGGACTGTCAGTTCAACAAGCTCAAAACCCTCTAATAAAAAATGCCAACCGCTTTATCTTGATCTCCGAAAATCCCTGCTGAATAGGAAAAATAAATGAGTGAACACAACGACCCCATGAAGCCCGATGGTCGGGTCAACCCCATCAACACGGACTACCGGATCGGCCAAGACAACATCGTGGTCAAGCTCGGCCCCCTGGGGCTGGACATCCACAACCGGGTGTTTGCCATTTCAGGCTTGGTGATCATTGCCTTTGTGCTGCTGACCCTGATGTTCCAAACCGCAGCCGAGCCTATGTTCTCAGCCATGCGCGGCTGGCTCACGTCCAACTTGGACTGGTTCTTTATTGGAGCAGGCAACATCTTTGTACTCGTCTGCATCGGCTTAGCCATCTCGCCTTTGGGCAAGGTGCGGCTGGGGGGCACCGAAGCCAAGCCTGATTACAGCTACCTGGGCTGGTTCTCAATGCTGTTTGCCGCTGGGATGGGCATCGGCCTGATGTTCTACGGCGTGTCTGAGCCGCTTTCTCACTTCGGCAGTTCCATGGGGGGCACGAGCATCGAAGGCGGCGTGCGCACAGACTGGGCACCATTGGGCGCCGCAGTCGGAGATGCCGACGCCTCACGGCGCCTGGCCATGGCTGCGACCATCTACCACTGGGGCCTGCACCCCTGGGCCATTTACGCGATTCTGGCGCTGGGGCTGGCGCTGTTCTCCTTCAACAAGGGGTTGCCACTCACCATCCGCTCGGTGTTTTATCCGCTGCTCGGCGAACGCATCTGGGGCTGGCCAGGCCACGTCATCGACATCCTGGCGGTGCTGGCCACCATGTTCGGTCTGGCCACCTCGCTGGGACTGGGTGCATCGCAGGCAGCGGCGGGGCTGAACCACCTGTTTGGCGTGCCGCTGGGCGAAACCACGCAGATCGTGCTGGTGATCGGCATCACCGCGATCGCGCTGATCTCGGTGCTGGCTGGCCTTGACGCCGGCGTGAAGCGGCTCTCCGAAATCAACATGCTGCTGGCGATTGCGCTGCTGGTGTTCGTGATTGCCGTAGGGCCAACAATCGCCATCATTACCGGCTTCTTTGACAACCTGGGCGCCTACCTGCAGTACCTGCCGGCACTGGCCAACCCCATAGGGCGCGATGACGCCAACTTCTCACAGGGCTGGACCGCCTTTTACTGGGCCTGGTGGATCTCCTGGTCACCGTTCGTGGGCATGTTCATCGCGCGTGTCTCGCGTGGTCGTACGGTGCGTGAATTCATCGTGTCGGTGCTGATCGTGCCCTCTCTGGCCTGCGTGCTGTGGATGACAGTGGTGGTGTTCTTTGTCACCTCGTCGGATTCAGGTTCGCTGGTGATCGATGTGATCGCGGCCGGGGGCAAAATCGACGCCCCGGCCCCTCAGCGCGTGTTCTGGTGCGTGTTTGAAGGACTGGTGGCGATTGCGCTGATTTTGGGTGGTGGCGTGGTCGCGCTGCAGGCCATGGCGGTATCGACTGGTTTTCCCTTCGCGGTGGTGCTGCTGGTGGCAACCGTGGCAGTCATCAAGGGCCTGGCTTCGGAACCCAGAGCCTGATTGTCTGGTGGGG
>JAABRN010000294.1 GCA_011390855.1 Hydrogenophaga sp.
AAAGACAAGGACACAGCAGTGGTTCAGGGCGATGCGGCAGGCCGCACCGTGACCCACGCCGCGCTGTTCGGATTGCTGGCAGCGCGCCTGGCCTACGTGGCCATTCATGCGGACGCCTATCTCGCGTCACCACTGGCGGTTCTGGATGTTCGCGATGGGGGGTGGTACGCACCCGCCGGACTGGTCGCGGGCCTGGCGTGGCTGGCTTGGCGCAGCTTTCGACAGCCCCTGCTGCGAAAGCCGCTGGGTGTGAGCGGCTTGTCCGGCCTGGCCTTCTGGTGGCTCGCATCCACCGCGGTCGGACTGGCTGGATCGCAGTCGCTCCCCGCCGTCGAGTTGACCAAACTGGAAGGGGGCGAAACCATCACCCTGTCGCAGGCCGCACGCGGGCGGCCCGTGGTCGTCAACCTGTGGGCGACCTGGTGCGCGCCCTGCCGGGTGGAGATGCCGATGCTGGCCGCCGCCCAACAGCGTGAGGCGGCGGTGGGATTCCTCTTCGTCAATCAGGGCGAGTCGTCCGCCGCCATCCATACCTATCTGCGCCAGGAAGGCCTGCCATTGCGTGAGGTGCTGCTGGACAAGGAGTCCCAGCTCGGCGCGGCCATTGGCTCACGTGGCATTCCCGTCACCCTTTTCTACGATGCTCAGGGCAGGCAGGTCGATGCGCACTTCGGCATCCTGAACGCCGCCGCCCTGGAAAGCCGGCTGCGCCAGCTTCGCACTTCCAGGTGACATTCCGATCGATACTTCAAAGAGAACCCGTACGAACATGAACATGGACAAGAACCCCCAGCCAGGCTCACCGTTCAGCGCCCCTGCCCAGACCTGGAACCAGCGATTTTCGGCGCCCGGCTTCCTGTTCGGCTCAGCGCCCAATGGCTGGCTGCGTGAGCACGCATCCGTGTGGTCGCCAGGCGAACAGGTGCTGTGCGTGGCCGATGGCGAGGGCCGCAACAGCGTGTGGCTGGCCGAACAGGGGCTCGCGGTGGAGGCCTTCGACATCGCCGAAACTGGCGTGGCCAAGGCCCGGGACCTCGCAGCGCAGCGTGGCGTGACCGTCAACTTCGCGGTCGCTGACTGTGACGAATACGCCTGGCCCGAGGCGGGCTGCGATGGCGTGGCGGCCATCTTCGTGCAGTTTGCGGACCCCGCCTTGCGCGAGCGGCTTTTCGCGCGCATGGTTCGTGCACTGAGGCCTGGGGGTCATCTGGTGCTACAGGGCTACACCCCCCGACAGCTGGAGTACAAGACAGGTGGGCCACCACTGGCTTCGCACCTTTACACCGAGGCCATGCTGCGCGAGGCGTTCGCCGAGCTCGACATCCTGGCGTTGCGTGAATACGAGGAAGACCTGGCCGAAGGCAGTGGCCACCATGGCCGCTCGGCCCTGATCGGTCTGGTGGCGCGGCGACGCTGAGACCAGCATGAACGACATGAACGACCTGACCGGGAACGTCCGTTTTGCACGCCACCTGGGCACCATCCTGGTGGCGTTGCAGTTCATCTGGATCGTGCTTCTGGCATGGCTGGCGGCCCCGGCGTTCTTCGCGGGTCACGCGCCAGCCGGAGCCTGGATCTGCGCGGTGCTGGGCGGGCTGCTGGCCCTGTGGGCCTTGTCCAGCAACCGGCCGGGTAACTTCAACATCCGGCCCACGCCCCGCACGGGTGGCACGCTGGTCGAACAAGGTCCGTACCGCTGGATCCGCCACCCCATGTACACCGCAGTCATTGCTGTGGGGGTGGCCTGTGCCTGGGCCAGCGCCCACGGGGTGGCCTGGTTGGTGCTAAGCGCACTCGGGGTCGTTTTGTGGGTCAAGGCCATTCTTGAAGAACGCTGGATGGTGCAGGTGCATCCTGCGTACACCGCTTATCGCCGGCGCACACGGCGGTTCCTGCCGTGGCTCGTCTGACGCCCCCAACCCGCCCGACAGCCCTTTACCTCGAACCCCATTCGTACCCGACATGATCCCTATCCAGACACAGTCCGCCTGGCGCGGCACCTCCGACTGCCGGTCGTGCGCAGTGCGCGAACTGGCACTCTTCTCCAACCTCAACGAAGAAGATTTCGCCCTCATTCACGCGCCCATCGACGATCTGGCATACCGGGCAGGCCAGACGATTTTTATCGAAGGCGAGGAGGCCACCGGCATCTTCACACTGCGTACCGGCATGCTGAAGTTGTCGCGTGTCACAGGCGACGGTCGTCGGCGCATCCTCCGCTTGCTGCGACCGGGTGATGTGGTGGGCCTGGAGGCGCTGGCCACGGGCCGCTACGACAGCGAAGCCGCTGCACTCACCGGCGCCACGCTGTGCCGCATTCCCACCGAGGTGGTGCACCGCCTGAGCCTGCAGTCGTCGCGGATGCACGCCGGACTGCTCAACAAATGGCAGAAGACGCTGCGTGAGGCCGACGACTGGCTGGCCTCCATCAACTTCGGCACCGCCCGTCAACGGGTGTGCCAGTTCATCCTGAAGATGCGCCACGCCACTGACCCTGGCATCACCACGCTTTTTTCGCGCGAAGACATGGGCGCGATGATGGACCTGAAGCTGGAAACCGTGAGCCGCGAAATTTCAGCGTTGGTGAAGGCAGGCGCCATCCAGCCCATCGATAAACAGGGGCGCCTCTACCGCATCGTGGACGCATCCCTGCTGCAACCGTCGACAGGGCACTGATCCCGCATCCGTCTTGCATCGCCGCCCAGGCTATGAGCCGGATAGAACAAGCCAACCAGCGCGTTGATCCATGTCATGCGGGGTACCTGGTGAGGGTTTGACACTCAATCCATCGAACAGGGATGTCCTGTTTGGTGCATTCGATCACCCTCTCAAGGAGTCCTCATGGAAACCGTATCCAGCTTCCCCCACCTCAACGAACCCGCTCCAGCCTTCAAGGCGAACACCACCCACGGCGAACGCAGCCTGGATGACTACAAAGGCAAGTGGTTGATCCTGTTCTCGCACCCCGCCGACTTCACGCCGGTGTGCACGACCGAGTTCATTGCGTTTGCCAAAGCAGCAGACAAGTTCAAGAGCATGAACTGCGAGTTGCTTGGCCTGTCCATCGACAGCATCTATTCCCACCTGGCCTGGATGCAGAGCATCAAGAACAACTTCGGTATCGAGATTCCATTTCCCATCATTGACGACATCAAGATGGACGTGGCGCGCGCCTACGGCA
>JAABRN010000296.1 GCA_011390855.1 Hydrogenophaga sp.
GGCGTGGCCGACAAGGTCATGGGCCTGATGACCAAGCAGGTCACAGTCGAAAACGACGAAGGCATTCGTGCCGGCACCACCAAAGAAGGCATTGCCGGCCTGCGTTCGGCCCTGCCGGGAGGCCTGGTCACGGCTGGCAACGCCAGCCAGTTCTCTGATGGGGCAGGCGCCTGCGTGCTGATGGACGAAGCGCTCGCTGAAAAGCGTGGCTTGAAGCCTCTGGGCCGTTTCCTCGGCTTTGCCGTGGCAGGCTGCGAGCCCGACGAAATGGGCATCGGCCCGGTGTTCGCCATTCCGAAGGTGCTGGCGCGCCTGGGCCTGAAGGTGAGCGACATCGACTTGTGGGAGCTCAACGAAGCCTTCGCTGTGCAGGTGATTTACTGCCGCGACAAGCTGGGTATCCCTGGCGACAAACTCAACGTCAACGGCGGTGCCATTGCGGTGGGCCACCCCTACGGCGTGTCGGGCCAGCGCCTGACCGGCCATGCGCTGATCGAAGGCAAGCGCCGTGGCGCCAAGCGCGTTTGCGTGACGATGTGCATTGGTGGCGGCATGGGTGCTGCTGGGGTATTTGAGGTGTTGTAAATACACCCCCCGCGCCGAAGGGTGTGACTCCCCCCGCGCCGCCTTCGGCGTCACCCCTCAAGGGGCGCCGTCTGCGGCCCGGCGGAGCCGGTTCCGCGCCGGCACTGGAATTGCGCTACCGCACGAGGCGCTTTTGATTGCCACTGTCTGAGGGAACCATGTCACTTCGCCCCACCGTCGATTTCCTGCTGTACGACTGGCTCAATGCCTCCTCGCTCAGCGAACGCGAACGTTTTGCCGATCACAGCCGCGAAACGTTTGATGCGGTACTTGACACCTGCGAACGCATTGCACGTGAGAAGTACGCACCTTTCAATCGGCTGGTGGACACGCAGGAGCCGCATTTCGACGGCGAGCGCGTGATCCTGCCGCAGTGCACGCACGACGCGCAGAAGGCCTACGCCGCATCCGGCATGCTCAGTGCGGCGCAAGACTACGAAGTGGGCGGCATGCAGTTGCCCTATACGGTGGAGGCGTCGGCCAATGCGTTTTTTGCCATGGCATCGGTCAGTATCGGCAGCGGCATGCTCACCACCGGCAATGCCAACCTGCTGATGGTTCATGGCACCGATGCGCAGAAGAAGGTGTTTGCCCTCAACGAGTTTTCAGGACGCTTCTCCGGCACCATGTGTCTGTCTGAGCCGCAGGCTGGTTCGTCCTTGAGTGACGTGGTCACCCGAGCCATTCCTGATGGTGCCGACTTTGCCAATGACCCCCTGGGCCCACGCTACCGGCTCAAGGGCAACAAGATGTGGATCTCGGCTGGCGAGCACGAGCTGACCGAGAACATCATCCACCTGGTGCTGGCCAAGATCCCCGATGAAAACGGCAAGCTGGTGCCTGGCACGCGCGGCATCTCACTGTTCATCGTGCCCAAAAAGATGGTGGACACCGACGGCCAGCTGACCGGCGTGCGCAACGACGTGGCGCTGGCGGGCCTGAACCACAAGTGTGGTTGGCGGGGCACCACCAACACGTTGCTGAATTTTGGTGAAGGCAAGTACCCCGTCAGCGGCGAGGCCGGCGCGGTGGGCTACCTGGTGGGTGAAGCTGGCAAGGGCCTGCACTGCATGTTCCACATGATGAACGAGGCCCGCATTGGCGTGGGCCTGGCCGCCACCATGCTGGGCATGGCGGGCTACCACGCCAGCCTGGACTACGCCAGGAACCGCCCGCAAGGCCGCCCCATGGGCCCCGCCGGCAAAGACCCGGCGCAGCCACCCGTTCGCATCATCGAGCATGCCGATGTGAAACGCATGCTGCTGGCGCAGAAGAGCTATTGCGAAGGCGCGCTGGCGCTTGAACTCTATTGCGCGCGCCTGGTGGACGAGCAGCACACCGCCATGCCTGAGGTGGCCGACGACGCTCGCCTGCTGCTGGAGGTGCTGACCCCCATTGCCAAGAGCTGGCCCAGCGAATGGTGCCTGGAGGCCAACTCGCTTGCCATTCAGGTTCACGGCGGCTACGGCTACACGCGCGACTTCCCTGTGGAGCAGTACTGGCGCGACAACCGCCTGAACATGATCCACGAGGGCACGCACGGCATCCAGGGCATGGACCTGCTGGGCCGCAAGGTGCTGATGGAAAACGGCAAGGGTCTGCAGTTGCTGGCCGGGCGCATCAACAGCACCATCGAACGTGCGATCCAGGTGCCTGAGCTGGCAGCGCACGCCAACGCGCTGGGTCAGGCCCTGGCGCAAGTGGGTGCGGCCACCAAGGCGGCCTGGGCCACAGGCAACCCCACTGATGCGCTGGCCAACGCCGTGCCCTACATGCAGGCCTTCGGCCACATGGTGCTGGCCTGGATCTGGCTGGACGTGGCCCTGGCCGCGCACACAGCGGCCGAGAGCGCTGCCCGCACCGGCCGCCTGGCCGCCATGCGTTTTTTCTTCCACTACGAACTGCCCAAGATCGGCGCATGGCTGCAAGTGGTGAGCAGCCGCGACCAGACCTGCGCCGCCTTGTCCGAGGAGGCTTTCTGATGTTGCACCACATCGTGATGTGGACCTTGAAGGACGAGGCCGAGGGCGAAAAAAAGGCCGCCAACCTGGCCAAGGCCGCCGAGATGCTCAAGGCCTGCGCCGACATCACCCCCGGCATCCTGCGATTTGAAGTGGGCATCGCCCAGCCCGGCATGGAGGCCACCTGCGACCTGCTGCTGTGCAGCGCGTTTGCTGACCGCACCGCGCTGGACGCCTACCTGAACCACCCGGACCACGTCGCCATCAAACCGTTCATGAAGGCCGTCGTCGAGTCCCGACAGTGCTTCGACTACGAGGCTTGATGCCCTGGCCGCGCGGGTGACATGCGGACGGGCGTGATTCGCCCACAATGAACAACCACCTGACAACCCAACGACAACGAGGAAGACAACATGACCCGTACCGTTTCCCAGCTTTTTGATCTCAAGGGCAAGACCGCCCTTATCACCGGTGGCTCGCGCGGCCTGGGTCTGCAGATGGCGCATGCCCTGGGCGAAGCCGGTGCCCGCGTGCTGGTGAGCTCGCGCAAGGCCGAAGACCTTGAAGCCGCCACGGTCGAGCTGCAGGCCGCCGGCATCGACGCGCGCTGGGTCGCCGCCGACTGCTCG
>JAABRN010000297.1 GCA_011390855.1 Hydrogenophaga sp.
GCGCCCGATAGCCGGGTGTCTCCGCTGCATCGCAACTCGACGGCGGCAGAGAGATAAAATTCACCTGATCGCATTTCAACCAAGCGGCTTCCGGTCCTGCTTTGGTTGGCGCTCACGAGGCCTGTGGCCTGGTAGAAAATTCTCCAATGACTACAGCTCCTCCGACCAAAACGCCAAAATCCCACACAAGTACCGCTCAGGCGTCCAAGCCCGCTGCGAGTTACGAAGCTGCACTTGAAGAGTTGGAGCAACTCGTGGCCCAGCTGGAAGGTGGCCAGTTGCCGCTGGATCAGTTGCTTGAGCGTTACCAGAGGGGTGCCGCCTTGCTGGCTTTTTGTCGCGATCGGCTGGAGGCTGTGGACAAGCAGATCAAGGTGCTGGAAGGTGGCGAACTCAAACCCTGGGACGCCGCGTGAACGCGCTCACGAATGAAACCGCCTCGTTTGTTGCCTGGCGCGCCCGGTCGCAGCAGGCGGTTGAACAGGCATTGTCAAGCTGGGTGTTGCCTGGTGCGCCGGCGGGTCTCGGTGACGCCATGCGCTATGCCGTGCTGGATGGTGGCAAGCGGTTGCGCCCGCTGCTGGTGCTCGCCACCAGCGAGGCTCTGGCTGGAGATGCAGTTGCGGCCATGCGCGCAGCCTGCTCGGTGGAGCTGATCCATGCGTACTCGCTGGTGCATGACGACTTGCCCTGCATGGACAACGACGTGCTGCGCCGCGGCAAGCCAACCGTACACGTGAAGTTTGGCGAGGCCCAGGCGTTGTTGGCCGGAGACGCCCTTCAGGCTTTGGCCTTCGAATTGCTTGTTCCCGAAGACGGCAGCGTGGCGCCGGTCATGGCTGTCCCGCTTTGCCGGTTGCTGGCACTTTCGGCAGGTGCGGACGGCATGGCCGGTGGTCAGGCGGTCGACCTGGCCAGTGTGGGTCAAACGCTTGATTTGCCCGCGCTCGAAGCCATGCACCGGCGGAAAACAGGAGCCCTGTTGCAGGCGAGCGTGATGATGGGTGCTGCCACCAGCGAAACCAGCCCGCAGGTGGCGACACAATTGCAGCGCTTCGGTGCGTGTCTGGGCTTGGCCTTCCAGGTGGTTGACGACATACTTGACGTGACGGCCGATTCTGCCCAGCTGGGCAAGACGGCAGGCAAGGATGCCGCCAGTGACAAACCCACGTTCGTTTCCCTGATGGGGCTGGAATCGGCCCAGCAATATGCCGATCGTGCATTGGAAGAGGCCCACGATGCCTTGAGCCAGTCCGGTCTTGTCCACTGCGATGTTCTTCACTCGCTCGCCGACTGGGTCGGTCGGCGCGATTGTTGATCCGCCCCGAACAGCGAAACCTGTGCCGCACATGACCTCTTTGTTGTCCTCCATCCAGTCACCCGCCGACCTGCGGCAACTCACGCGAGCCCAGTTGCTCCCATTGGCCGACGAGTTGCGCAGCTATCTGCTGGACAGTGTCTCGCGCACCGGTGGGCACCTGAGCTCCAACCTCGGTACGGTTGAGCTCACTGTGGCCTTGCATTACGTTTTCAATACGCCCGAAGACCGTCTGGTGTGGGACGTGGGGCACCAGACGTACCCACACAAGATCCTTACCGGCCGGCGCGACCAGATGCACACCTTGCGCCAGCTGGGTGGCATCAGCGGATTCCCGCGTCGAAGTGAAAGCGAGTACGACACGTTCGGCACCGCCCACTCCTCCACCAGCATTTCCGCGGCGCTGGGCATGGCGCAGGCTGCACGGATCAAAGGTGAAGACCGCAATGCGGTGGCCATCATCGGCGACGGCGCCATGACCGCAGGCATGGCATTCGAGGCCTTGAACAATGCTGGCGTGGCCGAAGGGCGTCTGCTGGTGGTACTCAACGACAACGACATGTCGATCTCACCGCCTGTGGGTGCATTGAATCGCTATCTGGCCCAGCTCATGAGTGGGCAGTTCTACGCTGCAGCCAAGAATGTGGGCAAGCAGGTGCTGAAGAATGCCCCGCCGCTGTTCGAGTTGGCCAAGCGACTGGAAGAACACGCCAAGGGCATGGTGGTGCCCGCGACACTCTTCGAAAAATTTGGGTTCAATTACATAGGCCCGATTGATGGCCACGATCTTGAGTCCCTGATCCCCACGCTTGAAAACATCCGGCAATTGCTTGACTCGGGCAGTGGTCCCCAGTTCCTTCACGTGGTCACCCGCAAAGGCCAAGGCTACAAGCTGGCCGAAGCCGACCCCGTTGCTTATCACGGGCCGGGCAAGTTCGATCCCGCTGTGGGCTTGACGCCACCGGCGAACGTGCCCAAAACCACGTTCACCCAGGTGTTTGGTCAGTGGCTTTGCGACATGGCCGCTGCCGACCCCAAGCTGGTGGGCATCACGCCTGCCATGCGTGAAGGGTCTGGCATGGTTGAATTTGAGCGCCGCTTCCCTGACCGCTATTTTGATGTGGGCATTGCTGAACAGCACGCAGTGACTTTTGCTGCTGGACTGGCCTGCGAAGGATTGAAGCCGGTGGTGGCGATCTATTCAACGTTCCTGCAGCGTGGCTACGATCAACTGATCCACGATGTCGCACTCCAGAACCTGCCGATGGTCTTTGCGCTGGACCGAGCTGGTCTGGTCGGAGCCGATGGTGCGACCCATGCGGGGGCCTATGACATTGCTTTCTTGCGATGCATCCCGAACATGGCGCTTGCGTGCCCGGCGGACGAAGCAGAGTGCCGCCAGTTGCTGTCCACTGCGCATGCACAGAATCACCCCGTGGCGGTGCGATATCCCCGCGGCGCAGGTGCTGGTGTGGCCATTCCCGCCGGCCTGGAAGGCTTGCCTTACGGGAAAGGTGAAATTCGGCGCCGAGGCAGGGGCGTGGCCATTCTGGCGTTCGGTACCATGCTCTACCCCGCGCTCAAGGCCGCAGAACAACTGGGCGCGACTGTGGCCAACATGCGCTGGGTCAAGCCACTCGATCTGGACCTGCTGCGTGAACTGGCCCGCACGCACCAGGCAATCGTGACAATCGAAGAAGGTTGTGTGCAAGGTGGGGCTGGAGGTGCCGTGCTCGAAGCCTTGCAGACTGAAGGGTTTTCTATGCGGGTCATGAACCTGGGTCTGCCTGACCACTTCATTGAGCATGGCGATCCTGCCAAGCTGTTGAGCATGGTGGGCCTGGACGCCGAA
>JAABRN010000298.1 GCA_011390855.1 Hydrogenophaga sp.
GGGGGCGATCTCCTCCTGAACATCCCGTAACCCTCCATGTGCAACACCTTCGCGCCGTGCTGGTTGAACATCTCCCAGGTGGTTCTTACCAGGCCCACATCGGGGCGCTTGCTCATGCCGCGCTTTTCGGTGATGGTGTGCTGCAACCGCAGCACGTCGCCGGGATACACCGGCTTGGTCCATTTCAGGCTTTCCAGCCCTGGCGACCCCAGGCTGGAAGTCTCGTGCAGGAAGTTGGTGACCATCAGCCGCATCGCCATGGCGCAGGTATGCCAGCCGCTGGCGCTCAACGCACCAAACACCGATGCCTCACCCGCTTCCTCGTTCAGGTGAAAGGGCTGCGGGTCGAACTGACTGGCAAAGGCAATGATTTCTTCCTTCGTTGGCGAGACCGATCCCAGGTCGCGCGTCTGGCCCACATCCAGGTCTTCCCACCAGATCTTGATGTGAGGGCATTGTTCAGGGGTGGTGGCGGTCATGGCTTTCCTTGTTCAGCGGCCGCCTGAGACATCCAGCAAACTCATGGTCGTGTAGCTTGCTGCGTCCGACAGCAGCCAGGCGATGGCCTGCGCCACCTCGTCGGCCGTGCCGCCTCGCTGCATGGGTACCATGTGTTTGAGATCGTTCACCCGGTTGGGCAGCCCGCCGCTGGCGTGGATATCGGTTTCGATCAGACCGGGCCGCACCGCGTTCACACGTATGCCTTCGTCAGCCACCTCTTTCGCAAGGCCAATGGTGAATGCATCGACCGCGCCCTTGGCAGCCGCGTAGTCCACATACTGACCCGGCGAGCCCAGGCGAGAAGCCGCGCTGGACACATTCACGATCGCCCCGCCCGAGCCGCCATGGCGCGTGCTCATGCGTCGCACCGCTTCACGCGCACACAGGAGCGTGCCCATCACATTGATGTCGAACATGCGGCGCCAGCGTGCCATGTCCATCTCATCCAGGCGCGCACTCACGTCGACCACACCAGCGTTGTTCACCAGGCCTGTGATCGGACCGAATTTCGCGTCGATGCGCTCGAACATGGCCAGCACCTGCGCCTCGTTGGCCACATCGGCCTTTACCGCCATGGCACTGCCGCCTCCGCTGCGGATTTGTCGCACCACCTCGTCGGCGGCCAACGAGTTGGCCGTGTAGTTCACCGCCACCATCCAGCCCTGCTGCGCTGCCAGCCGAGCCGTGGCCGCGCCAATGCCCCGCCCGCCGCCAGTGACCAGAAGCACCTTCTGTTGCAGCTTGTCCATTTCCCGTCTCCTGCATAAAGTGGTCGCATCGCGTACAACGTGGATTGCCCCTCCACATGATCCACCCGGATTACAACAGCCTCAGGAGACCTCCATGCGTCGCACAGTCGACTACTACTTTGCCCCCCAGAGTCCCTGGATGTACCTTGGCCATGGCCGCTTCACAGACATTGCGCAACGCTCGGGCGCCGAGGTGCGCGTGCGTCCGGTCGACTATGGCCAGGTCTTTTCTGTCTCCGGCGGCCTTCCCCTGCCCAAACGAGCGCCGCAGAGACAGGCCTATCGGCTGGTCGAATTGCGCCGCTTCAGCGAAGCGCTGGGCATCCCCTTGAACCCCGAACCGAAGCACTTTCCCGTGCCGGGTGACCCATCCGGCTTGCTCATCACAGCCGTGACCGATCTGGACGGTGCCGATGCGGCGATGCGCCTGACCGGTGCGGTTGGCCGCGCCATCTGGACTGAAGAACGCAACGTGGCCGACAACAGCGTGCTGGCTGAGCTGCTCACGGAGAACGGACTGGATGTTTCGCGCCTGGTGCAATCGCAGCAGGCCGATGTCAAGGCGCGTTACGCCGAGCACACCCGCCAGGCGATTGACGCCGGCGTCTTCGGTGCGCCAAGCTACGTCATCGACGGCGAGATCTTCTGGGGCCAGGACCGGCTCGACTTCGTGGAACGCCGGCTCGCCGGCTGACTTGCAGCGCACATTTTCTTCACCTCAACACAAGGAGCACCCATGGGCCAATTCATCGATCTCAAATCTGCCGA
This sequence comes from Hydrogenophaga sp., assembly GCA_011390855.1. Lineage (GTDB taxonomy): Bacteria > Pseudomonadota > Gammaproteobacteria > Burkholderiales > Burkholderiaceae_C > Hydrogenophaga. Next base: position 2,019 of record JAABRN010000298.1, read on the forward strand.
CGGATCCACTTTTCCTGCTTACGTGGCGCAACCCACTGGCACGCCAAAAGGGGGCCTGGTGGTGTTGCAGGAAATTTTCGGGGTCAACTCGCACATTCGCTCTGTGGCCGATGGCTATGCTGCTGACGGGTACCTCGTGGTCGCGCCGTCCACCTTCCATCGCGTCCAGGCCGGCGTGGAACTGGGCTACACCGAAGCTGACATGGGTGAAGGCTTCCGTCTGAAAACGGCGGTTGAAGACCTGCCCGAACCCGGTGTCATGCCCGACATTCAGGCCGCCATTGACCATGCGGCTCAAGCCGGCAAGGTCGGCATCGTGGGCTACTGCTGGGGCGGTCTGCTGACCTGGCGCGCGGCCTGTGGGCTCAAGGGCTTGTCTGCTGCCGTGCCCTATTACGGCGGTGGCATGACCGGCGAAGGCGAAGCCACCCGACAGCCTGCCGTCCCCGTGATGGCGCATTTTGGCGACCAGGACCACTGGATCCCGCTCGAAACCGTCGAAGCCTTTAAAAAGGGACAGCCAGCCGTCACGGTCTACGTCTACAACGCCAATCACGGCTTCAACTGCGACCAGCGCGGTTCGCACGATGAAGTCGCGGCCAAGCAGGCACGCGAGCGCACCCTGGCTTTTCTTGCCGAACACGTCGGCTAAAGATGGACCCCCTTCGCCGCGCTTTGTGCAGGGGCGGCCAACTGAGGCGGCGTCTCTTCGGGCACGTCCAAGCCTGTGCGGTCGGGCCTGGGTGTGCGGCTCTCAGACAGCTTCATGTGGAAGATGCGCGCAGTCCAGCAAAGCCTGTCGTGCGGCAACTGTGGTCCGGTCTGCTTTTGGCTGTCTTGATGGGCAGCGCATCGGCCCAGTACACCGGCCCGCTGTTTGACGCCCATTTGCACTACAACGACGAAGCCTGTGAGCACGACGGCGTGTCGCCCGGCTGCCCGTTCCCGCTGTCCGACGTTCTGGACCGCATGCAGCGCAACGGCGTGAGGGCCATCATCGCGAACTCCCGGCCCAACGAAGGCACCAAAGCCTTGGCGCAAGCCCGCGAGCTGACCGCTGCAGCCGGTGTGACGGTGGTGCCCTTCATCCGCCTCTACCGCAACCGGGCCGACTACAACAACTGGTTCCGCGATCCCACCAGCGCCGACC
>JAABRN010000299.1 GCA_011390855.1 Hydrogenophaga sp.
TGGCCCGCTCCAAGAACTGCATGGCTTGCCATGCGGTAGACAAAAAGCTGGTGGGCCCTTCTTACAAAGACATTGCGGCCCGTTATGCAGGCAACGCCACGGCAGCCGACACACTGGCTACCAAAATCATGCGTGGTGGATCGGGCGTTTGGGGAGCTATTCCCATGCCTGCGAACCCCCAGGTCAGCGCAGCCGAAGCCAAAACGCTGGCAACCTGGATTTTGACCACCAAGTAAGCCTTCAGGCCGCAGGCCCCGGGGCAGGTACTCTGCCGTGCTGCGCCCAAAAAAACCGCTCCCAAGGGAGCGGTTTTTTCATGCCGGGGTACAACGTCAGACGCTGCGTGCCAGCTGCTCCAGAATGGCCGGATTCTCCAGCGTGGAAGTGTCCTGGGTGATGGTCTCCCCCTTGGCCAGCGAGCGCAGCAGGCGGCGCATGATCTTGCCCGAGCGCGTCTTGGGCAGGTTTTCGCCAAAGCGGATTTCCTTGGGCTTGGCAATCGGGCCAATTTCCTTACCCACCCAGTTGCGCAGCTCGTTGGCCAGCGCCTTGGCTTCGTCGCCGGTGGGAATGGGGCGCTTGAGGACCACGAAGGCCACAATCGCCTCGCCCGTCACATCGTCCGGGCGGCCCACCACCGCGGCCTCGGCCACCAGGTCGGACTTGGCCACCAGCGCCGATTCGATCTCCATGGTGCCCATGCGGTGCCCCGAGACGTTGAGCACGTCGTCGATGCGGCCAGTAATGCGGAAGTAGCCCCGGTCGGCGCTGCGCACGGCACCGTCACCCGCCAGGTAGTAGCCCTTGAGCTCTTCGGGGAAGTAGCTCTTCTTGAAACGCTCCGGGTCGCCCCAGATGGTGCGGATCATGCTGGGCCAGGGTTTCTTCACCACCAGAATGCCGCCCGAGCCGTGGGGCACATCGGCGCCCGACTCGTCCACGATAGCCGCCGCAATCCCCGGCAGCGGTAGCGTGCAGGAACCCGGAACCAGCGGCGTGGCTCCCGGCAGCGGCGTGATCATGTGGCCGCCGGTTTCGGTCTGCCAGAACGTATCCACGATGGGGCAGCGCTCGCCGCCCACATTCTTGTGGTACCAGATCCAGGCTTCGGGGTTGATGGGCTCACCCACCGAACCCAGAATGCGCAGGGAAGTAAGGTTCCAGTTCTTGGGATGCACTTTCTCGTCGGTGTCGCAGGCCTTGATGAGCGAGCGGATGGCCGTGGGCGCGGTGTAGAAGATCGTGCACTGGTGCTTCTCGATCATCTGCCAGAAGCGCCCGGCGTTGGGATAGGTGGGCACACCTTCGAACACGATTTGCGTGGCGCCCGCAGCCAGCGGCCCGTAGGCCACGTAGCTGTGGCCTGTGATCCAGCCAATGTCGGCGGTACACCAGAACACATCGGCGGGCTGCAGGTCGAAGGTCCAGTTCATGGTCAGGTGGGCCCACAGCACATAGCCGCCGGTGCTGTGCTGCACGCCCTTGGGCTTGCCCGTGGAGCCAGAGGTGTAAAGCACGAACAGGGGGTGTTCGGCGCTCACCATTTCGGCCGGGCAATCCTTGCTTTGCGCAGCCATTTCCTCGTGCATGAAGCTGTCGCGGCCGGCCACCATGTTCACCGGCGTCTGGGTGCGCTGGTACACCAGCACGCTCTTCACCGACTCGCAACCGCCCTGGGCAATCGCGTCGTCCACGATGGACTTGAGCGGCAACTCCTTCCCGCCGCGCATCTGGTAGTTGGCGGTGACCACGGCCACAGCGCCTGCATCGTGAATGCGCTCGTGCAGCGCCTTGGAGGAGAAGCCACCGAACACCACGCTGTGGGTGGCGCCAATGCGCGCGCACGCCTGCATGGCCACCACGCCCTCAATGGTCATGGGCATGTAGAGCACCACGCGGTCGCCCTTCTTCACGCCTTTGGATTTCAGCACGTTGGCAAACTGGGACACCATGCCCAGCAGCTCGCGGTAGGTCACCTTGGTCACGGCGCCGTCATCGGCCTCGAAAATGATGGCGGTCTTGTGCTCTGCCGGTGTACCCATGTGGCGGTCCAGGCAGTTGTAGGAGGCATTGAGTTCACCGTCCTCGAACCACTTGTAGAACGGCGCGTTCGACTCGTCGAGCACCTTCGTGAAAGGCTTGTGCCAAGTCAGGGTCTCGCGGGCCTGCCGGGCCCAGAAGCCTTGAAAGTCCTGCTCGGCCTCGGCGCACAGGGCGTTGTAGGCGTCCATGCCGCTGATGCGGGCCGCCTTCACGAAATCGGCACTAGGCTCGAAAACACGGTTTTCCACCAGGGTGGATTCGATAGCAGACGACGGTGCGGACATTGTTGGAGTCTCCTCAGGGTAGATCACGGGTAACTCTCAGGACTGTGAGCGCACGCTCTTACGAGCCACTTACACCCGAATACCGCCCTCCACGGCGTGGGCGGGCGAGGCCTATCGCTAAAATACCGCACCGTGCGGAACCGGAGGCCTGAAACGGCGTCTTTCGTGGCGCACCCACCCCTCCCGCGTCCTTGTCTGGCTCTGCATACATGGCTACCTCCGCCCCGCTTTCCAGCCTCAGCCTTCGCGAACGAGTTGCCCAATGGCTGGCACTTCGCTGGGTGCAGAACAGCATTCTGGTGCTCATTGTGGTCAACGCGGTGGTGCTGGGTCTGGAGACGTCCAGCACGCTGATGGCAGATCACGGCGTCTGGCTGCGTACGCTCGACCTGGCCATATTGGCGGTGTTCGTGGTGGAAATCTCCCTGCGTCTGTTCGTTCATCGGCTGGCATTCTTCAAAGATCCCTGGAGCGTGTTCGACTTTGCCGTGGTGGCCATTGCACTGGTGCCCGCCAGCGGTCCGTTTGCCGTGCTGCGTGCGCTGCGGGTCCTGCGTGTGCTGCGCCTGCTCACGGCCGTGCCTTCCATGAGGCGGGTGGTGGGCGCCCTGCTGGCTGCCATACCGGGGCTTTCCTCCATCGCTGCCGTGCTGCTGCTGGTGTTTTATGTGTTTGGTGTGATTGCCACGCATTTGTTTGGCAGTCACTTCCCAGAGTGGTTTGGCCACCTGGGGCGTTCGCTCTATACCCTGTTCCAGGTCATGACGCTGGAGAGCTGGTCCATGGGCATATCCCGCCCGGTCATGGAGAAGGTACCCTACGCGTGGGCGTTCTTCA
>JAABRN010000300.1 GCA_011390855.1 Hydrogenophaga sp.
GTCGTGGATGATCAAGGCCATGTCATTGCCCCTTCCATGGCCGCGTATCAGGGCCTTCGCCCGGACCGGGACAGCTTTGCCGCCCAGCTCATCAGCAACACAGTCACTGGCTGCACCGCGATGATGAACAGGGCCCTGATGGAGCGCAGCACGCCCGTCCCACCGGAATGCATCATGCACGACTGGTGGATATCGCTGGTTGCCAGCGCTTTCGGTAAACGCACCTACCTTCAGCAATCGCTGCTGGACTACCGGCAACACGCCAACAACACCATTGGCGCCAAGGAATGGGTCAAGCCCGTGGCGCGAAAACACTTCATTTCCCGCATTCTGGACGATCGCCACCACGAACAGTTCATGGCCAACGCCAAGCAAGCCGCCGCCTTCTCAACACACTTCGCAGGCCAGCTTGGATTGCGCCAACGCACGGTGCTGAGCATGGCACGAGGCCTGGCGGTGCATTACGCACCCTTCCAGCGGGTGCTGTTCCGGGTGTTGCGCTGGCTATGAGCGTCTGTCTTTCACTGGTCAGCCATGGCCAGGCCACATTGGGAAACCAGTTTCTGGGCGATTTGGCCCAGACGCAGGCCGTGCAACAGCTGATCATCACCAGCAACGTGCCCGAGGACACACCATGGGCAGCGACCGCCGGCTCTGCCACGCATCTGAACAACCGGCTGCCGCTGGGTTTCGCGGCCAATCACAACCAGGCCTTCACGCATTGTGATCAGCCTTTCTACTGTGTGGCCAACCCTGACATTCGCCTGCCAAGCGATCCCTTCCCCGGTTTGCTGGCCCAGATGCAGGACCCGAAGGTCGGGCTGGTGGCGCCGCTGGTGCTCAGCCCAGCCGGGCAGATCGAGGACAGCGCCCGCCGCTTTCCGACCCCGGGCAACCTCTTGCGCAAAGCCATGGGCGGAGACGACGGCCGCTACCCGTTGTCTGCGGCTTCCCTGGGAGCCGCGCAACCAGTGGAATGGGTGGCCGGCATGTTCTTGCTGTTCAGGGCCGAAGCTTTTCGGGATGTGGGAGGCTTTGATGATAAATTCCATCTGTACTACGAAGATGTCGATATTTGCGCTCGCCTCTGGAGGGCGGGCTGGAAAGTCGTGCTGAGCCCCGATGTTCATGTCATTCACGCCGCCCAGCGCGCCAGCCGGCATCAACCACGGTACATGGCGTGGCATGCGAAAAGCATGGCGCGCTACTTCATCAAACACCTCGGACGCCTGCCCCAAACCTTCGTTGACTCAGGGCCTTCTCCTGACTGACGAGGCCCGCTGCTGTTCGAACGCGCTGACCTGAAGACCGAGAGTGGCTCGATCTGGTCAGCGCCACCCATGACCACTTGTAGGAGACCTGGATGATTCTTGTAACCGGTGCAGCGGGCTTCATTGGCGCCAACTTTGTGCTTGACTGGCTCGCCCAGCTTGACGAGCCGGTGATCAACCTCGACAAACTCACCTACGCGGGCAACCTGCAAAGCCTGGAGAGCCTGCAAGGCGATGACCGTCACGTGTTTGTGCATGGCGACATCGGTGACCGTGCGCTGGTCGATGCGCTGCTGGCCGAGCACCGGCCACGCGCCATCGTCAACTTTGCAGCCGAAAGCCATGTGGACCGCTCCATCCATGGGCCCGAAGACTTCATCCAGACCAACGTGGTGGGCACCTTCCACCTGCTGGAGGCGGTACGAGCCTACTGGGGTGGCCTGGAGGGCGCAGCCAAGGCCGATTTCCGCTTCCTGCACGTGTCCACCGACGAGGTCTACGGCACGCTGGGCGCAGGTGACGCGCCCTTCACAGAAACCACCGCCTACGAACCCAACAGCCCCTATTCGGCCAGCAAGGCCGCCAGTGATCACCTGGTGCGGGCCTACCACCATACCTACGGCCTGCCGGTGCTGACCACCAACTGCTCCAACAACTACGGCCCCTACCACTTCCCCGAAAAACTCATTCCGCTGATGATCGTCAACGCGCTGGCCGGCAAGCCGCTGCCGGTGTATGGCGATGGCATGCAGATCCGGGACTGGCTGTACGTGAAAGACCACTGCAGCGCCATCCGCCGCGTGCTGGAAGCTGGCCGGCCCGGTGAAACCTACAACGTGGGTGGCTGGAACGAAAAACCCAACATCGAAATCGTCAACACCGTGTGCGCGCTGCTCGACGAACTGAGCCCGCGCGCCGATGGCAAGCCCTACGCCGGCCAGATCACCTACGTCAAGGACCGCCCCGGGCACGACCGCCGTTACGCCATCGACGCGAACAAGATCCACCAGGAACTCGGCTGGAAGCCCGCCGAAACTTTTGAGACCGGCATCCGCAAGACCGTGCAGTGGTACCTTGACCATGCAGATTGGGTTGCGGCCGTACAAAGCGGCGACTACCGCAACTGGATCGGCAAGCAGTACGGAGCCACCGCATGAACATTCTGCTGACGGGCAAGAACGGCCAGGTGGGCTTTGAGCTTCAGCGGGCGCTGGCACCGCTGGGCACGGTGCATGCCGTCGGCTCTTCTGAATGTGATCTGGCCGATGCCAACGCCTTGCGCGCCCTGATCCAGTCTGTCAAACCGCAGTTGATCGTCAACCCGGCCGCGTACACCGCTGTGGACCGCGCCGAGTCCGATCAAGAGAAAGCCCGGGCGGTGAACACGGTAGCCCCTGGTGTCATGGGCGAAGAAGCTCAGCGCCTGGGCGCAGCCGTGATCCATTTTTCGACCGATTACGTGTTTGATGGCGACCAGACCACGCCGTATGCAGAGTCAGACGCCGTGGGCCCGCAATCGGTGTACGGCCAGACCAAGCTCGATGGCGAACGCGCGCTGGCACAGGCCACACCGCACCATGTGATCCTGCGCACCAGCTGGGTGGTAGGCGC
>JAABRN010000301.1 GCA_011390855.1 Hydrogenophaga sp.
ACACGGTGGCAACTTCGCCAAGACCATGCTGAGGCTGGCAGCCGAGCGAGATGAGCTGAAAGTGGTGGCCGACCAGTACGGCGCACCCACCTCCGCTGCCTTGCTGGCCGATGTGACCGCGCACCTGGCGCGCCAGATCCAGCGCGAAGGCGCCACCACATTCCCCTTCGGTACTTACCACCTGGCGGCCGGCGGAGAAACCTCGTGGCATGAATACGCCCAGTTCGTGATTGGCGAAGCGATCAAGGCAGGCAAA
>JAABRN010000302.1 GCA_011390855.1 Hydrogenophaga sp.
CACCGACTTTCGCGTCATCAACGGCCAGCGAGGCAAACTGGCGCTGTTCAAGCTCGACGACAAGACCGGCGTACTCGAAGTCAGTGCCGACGAGAACCTCATCAACACCCACCGCAACGTCCTCAAGGAAGACGAACTCATCGTGGTGCAGGCCGTGGCCCAACCTGACCGATTCTCAGGTGGCTTGAGGCTGAAGATCCAGAGCATCTGGGACCTGGCGGCTGCCCGATGCCGTTTTGGCAAATACCTGCGCGTGGCAGTGAACGGGCAGGCGCCCGCCATTGCCGAGCTGGTTCGCGAATTTCCGCCGAAGCGAGAGGTGACCGAGCAGGGTGAGCTGGTGCGGGGCCTGCCGGTGCGACTGGCCCTGCAGCGCCCGGGCGTGCAGTGCGAACTGCAACTGGACGACAGGGCGCTGTTTTTCCCAACCGATGCAGCTTTGGCGAGCTGGATGGCGCAAGCCCACGGTCAGCAGGCGGAAATCGTGTTCGATTGATGTTGCCAGCAATTCCACAGATCTGCTGCTTGACGCAGGAAGGTGCGGTAGTGCCGTGAAGTAGCGCATGGATCATGGTGAATGGGCTTCATTTAGCGCCGGTGAGGTCGATACTTTCCATAACCATGAAACTGCAACACAAAGCCTGGGTGCTGATATTGCTTGTCGTTGCACTTTGTGCCGGCGGCGCCATGCTGGGCGCGCGCGTCATCGTCAGCGAGTTGTTTGAACGGCTTGAAGGTGAGCGTGCAGCCACCGAAGGCGAGCGCGCCCGCCGGGTGTTGGATCAGCAGATTCTGAGCCTGAGTGCCACCGTGCGCGACTACGCCTTCTGGGTCGACGCAGAGAAGCATGTGCTCGGTCAGAAGCCTGAATTCATTGCCGAAAACTTTGACAGTGAGAACCTGGGTTACCTGGGGGTATCCGAGGTGCTGGTGCTTGACGCAAAGGGCAACACCTTGGCGACCGTGGCCCTTTTGGAAGACGAAGTGCTGGGTGAAATCGCGGCAGACCGGGTGGGCGCCCTGCGTGATCTCATGATGCCGGTGCTGGCTACTGGCGATGCAAAGGCTTTTTTGAAGACCCTGCGCGTGGAAGGTGGGGGGTTGGAAGCGGTGGTGGGCGCTGCCGTACACAATCCTGATGCCGAGAACCTGGTCGCGGTCGGTGCCATCGTCATGGTGCGCCGATTTGATGAAACCGCATTGGATAACCTGTCCAATGTGCTGATGATGCCCGTGAGACTCTCGGCGAATGACCCGGACCACGCGGGCTCTCTCGTGTATGTAAAGCGAGGCGACGCCGAACACGACGAACTGCACGCGGTACTGGTCGACCAGCAGGAGGCGCCGGTTGCAGAACTGGTGCTCACACTGGACCGGCGCTTGCAGCAGTTGGCACAAACGGTGGCGTTGGCTGGGATGGGTCTGGCCGCCTTGGCGGGCCTGCTGGCCAGTGTGTTGCTGCTGACCTTGCTGGATCGCATGCTGCTGCGGCGAGTCCAGCACCTGCACGACGACCTGAGGGACATCACGGAGGGCGACCTCACGGGGTCGGTGGGCACAAAAATCTCGGGCAAAGACGAACTCAGTCGCCTTGAACGCGGCATCAATCAGCTGCTCGACCGCGTGCGGCGTGATGCGGTGGCGCAGCGCGAGGCGCACGCAAAGCAGGAAGCCTTGCAGATGCAACTGCTGCAAAGCCAGAAAATCGAGGCCCTGGGCAGGTTCACCAGTGGCATCGCGCACGATTTCAACAACTCGCTCGCCGCGATCACCGGCTGGACGAAGATGGCGGTGGAAGACCTCGACCCGGCGCACCCGAGCCATGAAGCCCTGCAGCATGCCCTGAAGGCCACTCGCTATGCCGATGGTCTGATGCGCCAGCTGCTCGCCTACAGCCGCCAGTCGCCGCTGCGGCTTGAGCGCATGCGCCTGAGCAAATTGATTGAAGACGTTCGCATCTTGGTGGCGTCGGGCCTGATTCGCCGCAGCCAGCTGGACATCAGCGTATTGACCGAGGAAGACTGGGTGAAGGCCGACCCTACGCAAATGCAGCAAGTGCTCGTCAATCTGCTGATGAACGCCTCCGATGCCATGGAAGGCGAAGGCACCATTCACCTGACGCTGGACGCGTTTGACCTGCAGCCCGGCACTCCGATCCTGAATCACCCCGAGACGGCGGGGCTGCCTGTGGGCCGCTATGCGTGTCTGAGCGTGCGCGATGAAGGGTCTGGCATTGCCGCGGAACACTTGCACCGGGTTTTCGATCCCTTCTACACCACCAAGAAGGTGGGGCGCGGCAGCGGGCTCGGTCTCTCGGTGGCGCATGGCATCGTGGCCAGGCACGGTGGTGTCATCGGGATTGCCAGCCCGCCGGGTGAGGGCGCCTGTCTGACCCTGTATCTGCCCGCTGTCGATGGCCAGCAGGAAGTCGCCACCCCAGCGGCCAAGCCTCAGTTGCAGGGCTCCCGCCATTTGCTGTTTGTGGATGACGATCAACTCGTTCGCCACGCCTGGAGCCGCCTGTTGGAGCGGCAGGGATGGCTGGTCACGCGGGCCCGCGATGGCGAAGAGGGCTGGAAGCTCTTTTCCCAGAGTCTGGCCCGCTGGGATGTGGTGCTCACAGACCTGACGATGCCAAACCTGGACGGTCGAGGTCTGGCCAAGCGCATCCGCAGCACCGACAAGCCACCTCCCATCGTGCTCATGAGCGGCAACATCGGCAACGACGAGAGAGTCGAACTGCTGCGAACCGACTTTGCTGCTGTACTGCACAAGCCGGTGGATGCGGCCGAGCTTGAGCGCGTTCTGCGGGAGGTCACCCAGGACCGGGAACTCGCCAACGAGTGAAAAGCAAGCGGGCGGCGGGCACAGCGTCTCAGCACATTGACTGGCATGGCGCTGCTGAATTTGCCCCAACGCACACCACCCGTTACACTGCGGGTCCTTACCGAGGCCTCAGGGGGTGCCACCATGGCACACATCGCCCCTCTTGCGCCACCCCGGAGCCACCCTTGTAAATCTGATCACCCGACCCTTTCGTTCGTTGCCGTGCGCCTTGTTCCCAAGGGCAAGCCGTCTGGCTGAACCGATTCCGAGGTGGTGTGATTCGGCTGATTTCTGCATACGCCAGCAGTTCAGTCGGTGC
>JAABRN010000303.1 GCA_011390855.1 Hydrogenophaga sp.
TTGCCATGGGTTCAACCACTCAAGACGAAATGAGCCTGAGCAGTCACACAGCGACCATCAGGTAAGCGTTCAAATGTAGCAAGGAAGACGGAGACCCGTTAGAGAAGTTCCATCGGACCCGGCGTGGATGCAGGTTTCCCCCTCGCCGCCTGCCCATGGCGTCCAGCGGCTGCCTGACATCAGGCTACGTTGGCACACCGCGATTGGCCAACGCGTCTGCCCGTTCGTTGCCCGGGTCGCCAGCATGTCCCTTGACCCAATGCCATTCAATCTGGTGCACGCCGCCATGCACCAGCGCATCCAGCCGCTGCCACAAGTCGGCGTTTTTGACGGGCTGCCTGGAGGCCGTTTTCCACCCTTTGGCCTTCCACCCATGAATCCACTCGGTGATGCCCTTGCGCACGTACTCGCTGTCCAGAAACAAGGCCACCTTGCATGGGCGCTTCAATGCGGTCAGTGCTTCGATGACCGCCGTCAATTCCATGCGGTTGTTCGTGGTCCCTCGCTCACCTCCCCACAGCTCTTTTTCGAAGTCTCCCGACTTGAGGTAGACACCCCAGCCACCCGGGCCAGGATTGCCCTTGCAGGCGCCATCGGTGTAGATCACCACTTGATTCAAAACGCAGACTCCAGATGTCGATAAAAAGGTCGGTCAATAGAACCCGCCCGATTGCCAATGCACGATGGCCATCAGTGCCGGTTAACAGCCGGAACCGGCGCCGAGGAAGTGGCCCGACGCGGCTTCCACGCGGGACCAAGCAGGCGCATGCTGCGCACGCGTTTGACCGCCACCACGAAATAGACGGCACCGAAGACCGGCCACCACTTCGCGCCGGCGCGATCCAGCCACGCGTATCTCTGCAACCATTTTTCGGTGCGAACCGCAGGCCGGTAGCAGCCGTAGCGGTCAGACTCTACTTCAAAACTCAACAGACGAAGCCAGTCTCGCAAGCGCCAGGGACCGATGAAATCACCCACTTCCGGCAGATACAGACGAGACGCTCCCATCGCTGACACGCCCAGGCGCCCGGCCAGGTGGCCGCGCCCTTGGCGCAGTCCCCAAAGACTGGCGGGGTTCAAGCCAGAAATCACCACACGGCCCTCAGGCACCAGAACCCGCTCCACTTCGCGCAGCACGTGATGGGGATCAGCGCTCATTTCCAGTGTGTGAGGCAACACCACGAGATCCAGGCTGTGGGGGGGAAACGGCAGCGCTGCCGAGTCCGTGACCAATGCCACCCTGGGCCGAACGGATTCGATGGCGCCACCCTGTCTGGACGACTCGACGCTCACGAGCGGCTGTGGCAATGTCCCACCCGGCTCTACCGCTTCCTCAGGCAATGCCAGCCAGCGGTGAGGCATGCGGTTGGTCTTCAGCGCCCACAACTCCGGCAGGCCCAGTTGCAGCGCGTTGTACCCGAACAGGTCGGCCACGGCCAGGTCGAACTGGGCTTGCTCCCATTCGAGCAGGTACTGGCCGGGAGGGGTCTGCAACCACTCTGGCAGGCCTATAATTTGTGACGTCATGGCTTGTGGTGCGCAGGCAATGGATGATCCCGCTTCCTTCGCTTGAATCGCTCGGCTGCGGGCTTGATGTGCCGAACTCTACACGCCCCAGGAGCCTGCGCGGCAAAAGGCATCGAAGCGAAACGCGCGAAAATCGAGGATCATGTGGTGCCGCCGACAAGCCCAGGGTGGAGCCCTTGGCGCAGGAGGTAGCACTGCAGGATACCGATTGATCGCGCGTTGCAGCCGATGTTCCTTCTGCCGCGCAGGCTCCCACACACCCAGCCGAATGGAACTCATCCCACTTCCCGCCTTTTCCGACAACTACATCTGGATTCTCCACAACCACGAACGTGCGCTGGTGGTGGACCCGGGTGAACCCTCAGGTGTCCTCGCATGGCTGAATGAGCACGACATCGTTCTCGACACCATCCTGATCACCCACCATCACGCGGACCACACCGGCGGCGTTGACGCCATTCGAAGCGCCACGGGCGCGAGGGTCTTTGGCCCGTTGAGGGAACAGATGCCCGAGCCGCTCCAGCGCTTGGGCGCCGGGGAATGTGTCGAGGTGCTGGGCTTGAAGTTCGACGTGATTGAAGTCCCCGGGCACACAGCCGGGCACATTGCCTACTACTGCGACGACATCGATGGCCTGCCTCTGGTTTTCTGCGGCGACACGCTGTTCTCTGGAGGATGTGGACGTCTGTTCGAAGGCACCCCGGCACAGATGCTGGAATCGCTGCAGCGACTTTCACAATTGCCGGACGCCACCCGCGTCTGCTGCACCCATGAATACACCTTGTCGAACCTGCGCTTTGCCTCGGCTGTTGAACCAGACAACGCCGACCTTGAAAAGCACCTGTCCCACTGCAAATCCCTGCGCGCGCAGAACTTAGTCACGTTGCCCAGCTCTATCGGTCTTGAAAAGCGGATCAATCCTTTTCTGCGCACCGGCCAGGAAGCGGTGGCTCGGGCGGCCCATGCAAACGCAGGCGCTGCCAGCAATGATCCGGTGGCCGTGTTTGCAGCGTTACGCGAATGGAAGAACCGATTTTGAAGCCCTCCCTCTCCTCCACCCCCTTGTCGGGGCCTTCGTCTCTTTCAAATCCTTCATCGCCTGTTGCCCGCGGCCCCCAAAGAACATGGTCGTTGGCGATAGCGATTCTCGTGTCGGGCTGGCTGGCAGGTTGCAGCACCGTTCCCACATCCGGCAACACCACACAAGCGCCGGTTGCCCAGCCGGTCACCACTGCTACGCCAGCGCAGCCGTTGGCGCCTGTTGTGTATGGTGCGCCTCTCAGTGAAATCGGCGTGGCTGCGGGCGAGACACCAGCCGTGCTGGCACTGGCCGCGCCGGCCGACATCTGGGACCGCATCCGCCGTGGCTTCGCCTTGAGCGACCTGCAGAACCCGCTCGTGAATGACCGCGAGCAGTGGTACGCCAGCCGTCCCGACTACATCTTCCGAATGACCGACCGCTCGCGGAAGTACCTCTTTCACATCGTTGAGGAAATCGAGCGGCGTGACATGCCCATGGAGCTGGCCTTGTTGCCCTTCATTGAGAGTGCGTTCAACCCGAGGGCCGTGTCCAGCGCGCGCGCAGCCGGTATGTGGCAGTTCATGCCTGCCA
>JAABRN010000304.1 GCA_011390855.1 Hydrogenophaga sp.
GGGCACAACCACCGAGAAGCCAGACCACCGAAGCGGCGAGCATCCACAACAGCCATCGAACGCCATGGCGATGAGGCGGCAGGGCAACGGTGTGATTCATGGGCAGGGTTGCTGGGGGCAGTGCGTGCGGTGAAGGCGGGCGGCTTGCCGAACAGTGTGGCACCGCTTCACACCTGTGGCGGCAATGCCCTGCAAGGCCCCGTGCACCTGCGGGACTTGACCGCCGGGCGATTCAGGTGTCTTTTTCGGTGCGAATGGGCGCAAAAAGGGCCAGGTCCACGCGGCGCGTCAGCAAGAACTCGCCACCACGGTCAAAGTGAAAGAAAGCAGCACAGGCCACAAGGTGGCCAACATGCGCCGCATGCCAACGCCAAGTCAGCGCCAATGAAAAGTCGGCACAAGCAATTCGGGGGTGCGTGTCCTAAGATGCCGCCATGACCGCCTACTGGCTGATGAAATCCGAGCCCGACGAGTGCTCCATTGACGATGCCCTGGCCGCACCAAAGGCCACGGTGCCCTGGACCGGCGTGCGCAACTACCAGGCCCGCAACTTCATGCGCGACGCCATGCAGGTGGGCGACGGCGTGCTCTTCTACCACTCCAGTTGCCCCGAACCCGGCATCGCCGGTATCGCGCGTGTGGCGTCTGACGTGTACCCGGACCCGACCCAGTTCGACCCGAAGTCGCCCTACTTCGACCCCAAGTCGCCCCCTGACAAACCCCGGTGGCTGCTGCGCGACGTGCAGGCAAAAAAGAAGACCCGTTTGCTCAGCCTGGCTGAGATGCGCGCCACGCCAGCGTTGGCCGACATGGTGGTGCTGCAGCGCGGCAGCCGTCTGTCGATCACGCCGGTGAGCGCCGAGCACTGGCGGTTGATCACGCAGGAATTGTTGGGCGGCTGAGGCGCCACAGCCCTGCCCTCAAGGGCCTTTGGTCGCAGGCGCCGCTTTCGCGATTCGCTCCCAGTCACGCAGTGTCTGCTGCAAGCGGTTCTTGGCGTCGGGGTGGCCACTGCTGAATGCATTGTTCAGCCGTTTTTTCAACACCTCATCGGGCGGCGGCTCGCCAGTGGCCTTGAGCCGGTCGATCAGCAGCATGACCGTCTGAAAGCTCTTCGATGGGATCGCCAGCTGCAGCATGTTTTTGCCATCGTCGGTCAGGTCGTGCACGTTGGCCCCGTGCTCGATCATGAACTTCACCACCCCAGCCTTGCCTTCCCGACAGGCCCAGTGCAAGGGCACCAGCCCGCCTTCCAGCCGTGCGGTGAAATCGGCATCGGGCGCAAGCAGCTCGGCGGCCAGTGGCCAGGCCGACGCCTTGATCATTTGCTGGTGTTTCCAATCGGACATCGAGGGCGATTCTTATGTGAGCGGGGGGTTCTGAGAGCGATGCAGTCTCTCACAATGCACAGCCCACATGGCAAACATCGGCAGAGGCATTTTGACGACGGATGCGTTAATGAAAATCCCGACTGTCCGTCGCCAGCCTGCCCAGCAGCGGCGTGAGGTCTTCCAGGTGGCCGGCGATGAGGTTGCACACCTCGCCTTCGCGCTGCCACACGCCGCGCACGGCCATCAGGCGTGAGCGGGTGAGTTCGGTGCGCTGGCGGTCGCGCAGGGCTTTCCAGACGATGACCTGCACCACGCCGGTTTCGTCTTCCAGCGTCACGAAGACCACGCCCTTGGAAGTGCCGGGTTGCTGGCGGTTGGTGACAATGCCACAAGCGCGCACCAGCTTGCCGTTGGGCAGGCTGTTCAGGGTTTCGGCGGTCATGAAACGGCGCGCCTGCAGGCGTTCGCGCAACAGGGCGAGCGGGTGGCGGCGCAGGGTGAGACCCAGGCTGGCGTAGTCCCACACAATGGCTTCGCCTTCGGGGGCTTCGGGCAGGGCCAGCGGGGCTTCGTCCACCGGTGCTTCCTTGAGCAACTCTGGCGGGGCTTTGAGTGCAGCGGCGTCCCACACCTGCTGGCGGCGGTGGCCGCTGAGGGACTGCAGTGCGTCGGCGGCAGCGAGTTGTTGCAGGGTTTGTCGATCGAGATGAGCGCGGCGAGCGAGGTCTTCTGAATCCGTGAAAGCGCTTCTTGCGCGCGCGGCGGCGATGCGTTCGACGGTGTCTCGCGACAGGCCGCTGACCATGCGCAGACCCAGGCGGACGGCTGGCATGGCGGGCGCGGGGGCAGACGTGCCTCCTGCCCTTTCCTGCAGGGAGAGGGAGCCATGCACTTCGCTTGGGGGTGCCACTTCCTCCAGCGTGCAATCCCAGTCGCTCACCATCACATCCACCGGCCGCACTTCCACGCCATGGCGCCTGGCGTCCTGCATCAGTTGGCTGGGGGAATAGAACCCCAGCGGCTGGCTGTTGAGCATGGCGGCGAGAAACTCGGCCGGGTGGTGGCGCTTGATCCAGCAACTGTCGTAGACCAGCAGCGCGAAGCTGACCGCGTGACTCTCTGGAAAGCCGTAACTGGAAAAGCCTTTCACCTGCTCGACCACGCGCTGGGCGAAGTCCAGTTCGTAGCCGCGCTCGGTCATGCCGTTGATCAGGCGGTGTTCGTACTGGCCCAGGCCACCCGTGCGCTTCCAGGCGCCCATGGCGCGGCGCAGACCGTCGGCTTCGCCGGGGGTGAAGCCAGCCGCGATGATGGCGATCTGCATGCACTGTTCCTGGAACACGGGCACCCCCAGCGTGCGCTTGAGCGCGGCGTCCAGGCCTTTGGGGTAGTCCACCGGTTCCTTGCCTTGCCGGCGGTTCAGGTAGGGGTGCACCGCACCGCCCTGGATGGGGCCGGGCCGCACCAGCGCCACTTCGATCACCAGGTCGTAGAACTGACGCGGACGCAGGCGCGGCAGCATGCTCATCTGCGCCCGGCTCTCGATCTGGAACACGCCCACGGTGTCGGCGGCGCAGATCATGTCGTAGGTGGCTTCGTCCTTGTCGGGGATGTCCTGCAGGCGGAATGCAACGCCCTTGCGCTGGCTGATGAAGTCGAGCGACTTGCGGATGGCGGTGAGCATGCCCAGTGCCAGCACGTCCACCTTCAGCAAGCCCATGGCATCGAGGTCGTCCTTGTCCCATTCGATGACGGTGCGGTCTGCCATGGTGGCGTTCTCAATAGGCACCAGGCGAGAGAGTGGGC
>JAABRN010000305.1 GCA_011390855.1 Hydrogenophaga sp.
GACGCCCAGTTGGCCAACGCCAGGGCCCACTACGAACGCACGCGAGAGCTGCGTGAAAAAGGCTTCATGGCCCAGGCCGCACTGGACACGGCTCAGGCCCAGTTGCGCGCCGCCACGGCGGGTGTGGCGGCTGCGCGTGCCGGCCAGGCGCAGTCTTCGCTGGCACAGGGCTTCACCCGCCTGACCGCACCTTACGACGGTTGGGTGCTGCAGACCCATGCTGAGGCGGGCACGCTGGCTGTGCCGGGTTCGCCGGTGGTCACGGTTTACGCGCCGCAGCCGATCCGGGTGGTGGTGCACGTGCCCGCGTCGCAGCAGGCGCTGGCCCTGGCGGCTCAGCGCGTGGAAGTGCAGCTTCCGGGCGCTGAAGGCCGCTGGGTGGAGCCAGCGCAACGCACCAGCCTGCCGGTGGCCGACACCGTGTCGCAAACAGTGGAATGGCGACTGGACCTGAGCGAAGCCGACGGCGCTGATCAGGTGCCCGGTCGCAATGTGCAGGTGCGCTTCGTGGGTGCTGCGGTTGCCAATGCACCAGAGCGTCTGGTGGTGCCCTCATCGGCCCTGCTGCGCCGGGGCGAGCTGACGGCCGTGTACCTGGCCACCGCGGAGGGCCATCCCACCGCTTTCGTGCTGCGTGCGGTGCGTCTGGGCGCGGACCATGGCGAGGCGGGCGTGGAAGTGCTGTCGGGCGTGCGCGCAGGTGACCGTGTTGCGCTCGATCCGGTGCGCGCCGGTCTGAGCGGCGCGCAGGTGGCCCAGTGAGTTCAAGCACGCCGGAGAACAAGGCCATGACGACCCCCAACGCCACGCCTGTTGAACCGGAAAAGCTGGGCTTTTCCGGTTCGGTGGCGCGCTACTTTCAGGCCAACGCCATCACGCCGTTGTTGGCCATCGTGGCCTTGCTGCTTGGCTTGTTCGCCGTGATGGTGACGCCACGCGAAGAAGAGCCGCAGATCAATGTGACCATGGCGAACGTGATCATTCCGTTCCCCGGCGCGTCGAGTGCCGACGTGGCGCAGATGGTGGCCGTCCCGGCCGAACACGTGCTGTCGCAGATTCAGGGCATTGAGCACACCTACTCTGTGGCCCGCCCTGGCGTGGCTGTGCTCACCGTGCAATTCCAGGTGGGTGTGCCGCGCACCGAGGCGCTGGTTCGCCTGTACGACGTGCTCAATGCCAACCAGGACTGGTTGCCCCAGGGACTGGGTGTGATGCCTCCCATCGTCAAGCCCAAAGGCATCGACGACGTGCCGGTGCTGGCTGCCACACTGTGGAGCCGCGACGCAGACAGTGCACACGACCTGGAGCGTGTGGCCCATGCGCTGGAGAGTGAACTCAAGCGCGTGCCAGGCACGCGCGAGGTTGAAACCATTGGCGGCCCAGGCCGGGCTGTTCATGTGTGGCTGGACCCGGCGCGCCTGCGCGAGCGCGGTGTGAGCGTGCAGGCCTTGCATGGCGCCGTTGCGTCGGCCAATCAGGCCATGCCAGCCGGTACAGTGGCCAATCCCGACGCCACCACTGGCGAACCGGGCATGCTCAGCGTGCAGACGGGTGACTTCCTGCAAAACGAGCAAGACGTAGGCGACATCGTGGTGGGTGTGAGTCAGGGTCGCCCTGTCTACCTGCGTGAGGTGGCGCGGGTGGAAGCTGGCGCCATGCTTCCACAACACTATGTGTGGTTCACGCCGGGTGCGGCGGCAGACCCTGCTCAAGCGGGGCAGGCCGGCCAGCGCTACCCTGCCGTGACCATCACCGTGACCAAGAAACCCGGCGAAAACGCTGTGGACGTGGCGCGCGGTGTGCGCGAGCGCCTGGACAACCTGAAGAACAGCGTGATCCCCGACACCGTCGAGGTCACTGTCACGCGTGACTACGGTCAGACTGCTGCCGACAAGGCCAACCAGCTCATCCAGAAGCTGATCTTTGCTACTGGCAGCGTGATCATTCTGGTGGGGCTGGCACTGGGCCGGCGCGAAGCCGTCATCGTGGGCGCGGCCGTCATCCTCACCCTCACGGCCACGCTGTTCGCCAGCTGGGCCTGGGGCTTCACCCTCAACCGGGTGTCGCTGTTCGCGCTTATTTTCTCCATCGGTATCCTGGTGGACGACGCCATCGTGGTCGTGGAAAACATCCACCGTCACCGAAGCCTCACACCCGACGCACCGCTGGCCGAGATCATTCCGCGCGCAGTCGATGAAGTGGGCGGCCCCACCATCCTGGCCACCTTCACCGTGATTGCGGCGCTGCTGCCCATGGCGTTCGTGAGCGGGCTGATGGGCCCGTACATGAGCCCCATTCCGATCAATGCCAGCATGGGCATGGCGATCTCGCTGGCGATTGCCTTCACGGTCACGCCGTGGCTGGCGCTCAAGTTGACAAAGACCTCCGGTTCGGGCGCACACGCCCACGGTCCGAGCAAGCTGAACAATACCCTCCAGCGTTTGTTCACCCGGGTGCTCACACCCTTCCTTCAAAGCTCCAAGAAGCGCTGGCTGCTGCTGGCCGGCATTCTGGTGGCGCTGCTGCTGTCCGTGGGCATGACCGTGGTCCAGTGGGTCGTGCTGAAGATGCTGCCCTTCGACAACAAGAGCGAATACCAGGTCGTCCTCGACATGCCAGCTGGCACCCCCTTGGAAGACACAGCCGCGGCGTTGCAGGACATGAGCACCTGGCTGGCCACGCAGAAGGAAGTGGCCGATGTGCAAGGCTACGCCGGTACCGCCAGCCCCATCACTTTCAACGGCCTGGTGCGCCAGTACTACCTGCGTGCGGACGCCGAAGGCGGCGACCTGCAGATCAATCTGGTTTCCGCGAGCGAGCGCAGCGAACAAAGCCATGCCATTGCCCAGCGCCATCGCGTGGAGCTGG
>JAABRN010000306.1 GCA_011390855.1 Hydrogenophaga sp.
CCTGCGCATCCAGCGCCAGCGTGCCGAATCGCTGGGCATTCCGGCGCAGGTGATCGCGCACACGGTGAACGCAGCGCTCTCCGGCACCAATGCGGCATACCTGCATGAAGGCCAGGCGCGGTACCCGGTACCGGTGCGTCTGCAACTGCCGCGCGATGCGCAGGTGGGGCTGGACCATCTGCTGGCGTTGCCCATGCAGGCGGCCAATGGGCGCCTGGTCCCCTTGTCTGAACTGGTGCGG
>JAABRN010000307.1 GCA_011390855.1 Hydrogenophaga sp.
TGCGTGGACCTTGTCCAGCTCGTCGGACGCGAGGGTGTGGGGCATGGTGGTTTCGTGGGTAGGCATGCAACCGATGGGAGCACGAAGCGTGGCCCACCGTATGTACGCTGGCGGACGTAGTCCGGCAATGGCCTCCGCCATACGAAAAGTGGAGCCATGGGTCGCCTGGCGCCATCTTCCTGGCAGCGGTTGGCGCAATGCGCGGCACCGTACAGACCAAGGGCTCACATGCGGCGAGTCTCGGTTCATCTCTTGCCGCCTGGAATGTGTATGCCTCTCTCAAGATCAGTCATGCCGGAAGTGTCCGCATGAGCACGAAGGACGCCGCGCCCGACTCAGCGACGGCCCCGGCGCCAAACAAGCTGGGCCTCGGCTTGCTGGTGGCATTGGTCGTCGGCTCCATCATTGGCAGCGGGATCTTTGGCCTGCCGCAAAACATGGCAGCAGGCGCTGGAGCGGGCGCCATCCTGATCGGTTGGACCGTCACCGGCATCGGGATGCTGCTGCTGGTGCGCGTGTATCAAATGTTGTCGCTGCGCAAGCCCGAGCTGAACAACGGCGTTTACGCCTATGCCCGAGCGCTTTCGGGTGAGTACGTCGGCTTCAACTCCGCCTGGGGCTATTGGGTCAGCGCCTGGATCGGAAACGTCGGCTACCTGGTGGCGGCATTCGGTGCACTGGGCTACTTCTTTCCGATGTTTGGCACCGGCAATTCGCCGGCGGCCATTCTTGGCGCTTCGGTGGTGCTGTGGGTGATTCACTTTCTGGTGCTTCGCGGCATTCAGGGGGCTGCTGTACTGAACGCGGTGATCACCCTCGCCAAGGTGGTGCCGCTGCTGCTGTTCATCGCGCTGGTGGCCATGGCTTTCCAGATTGAGACCTTTCGCCTCGATTTCTGGGGTGGTGCCGAGCTCGGCTCGGTACTCGACCAGGTCAAAAGCACGATGCTGGTGACCGTGTGGGTGTTCATCGGGATCGAAGGCGCGAGCGTGTATTCCGCACGGGCCCGCAAACGCGAAGACGTGGGCCGAGCCACCGTCATCGGGTTCCTGATTTGTCTGTTGCTTCTGATGTCGGTGTCGCTGCTGTCACTGGGTGTGTTCAACCAACCCACGCTGGCAGACCTCAAGAACCCTTCAATGGCCGGCGTGCTCGAGAACGCTGTTGGCACGTGGGGCGCGGTGCTGATTTATGTCGGTCTGATTGTTTCAGTGGGCGGCGGTTTTCTTGCCTGGATGCTGCTCGCGGCGGAGTCGCTTTTCACGCCAGCTGGGGGCGGCGTGATGCCCAGCTGGCTGGGAAAACAGAACGCAAAGGCGGTCCCCGCCAACGCGCTGTGGTTGACCAATGGCATGGTGCAGCTGTTCCTGGTGCTGACACTGTTCTCCGAGGCTTCTTACCTCGCATTGATTTCGCTGTCGACCGCGATGATCCTGGTTCCCTACCTGTTCAGCGCCGCCTATGGCCTGACTCTGTCGTGGCGTGGCGAGGGCGTCAGCGAGGCCCGTCACCGCAGCGACATGCCCATCGCCGCGCTGGCCACGGTGTACTGCGTGTGGCTGCTGTACGCCGCAGGTTTCAAGTATTTGTTGTTGAGCGCTTTGCTCTACGCGCCAGGCGTGCTGCTGTATGCCTGGGCCAAACGCCAGCGGCAGGAGCGTGTTTTCACTGCCTGGGAGTGGGCCATTCTGGCTGCGCTGGTGGCACTGGCCAGTGTGGCTGCGGTGCTGCTGGCGCAGGGAAAGCTCGGCCTGTGAGCCACTTGTTCGATCAAACTTACCGAAAGCCAAACCCATGAATCCAGGCCTGCATTCAGAGGTTGGTCGTCTGCGCCGCGTGCTGGTGTGCCGGCCAGGGCTGGCGCAGCGGCGCCTGACGCCTGCGAACTGCCATGAGCTGCTGTTCGATGACGTGCTGTGGGTTTCGCAGGCCCGCAACGACCACGATGCTTTCACCAACGCCATGGTGACCCGCGATATCGAGGTGCTGGAGCTTCACGACCTGCTGGCCACGGTCGTGGCCGACCCGGTCGCCCGCACCTGGCTGCTCGATCGCAAACTCGGCCCGGGCACGATCGACATCGAACTGGCGGCACAACTGCGTCCCTGGCTGGAGGGCTTGCCCCCCATGCGCCTGGCCGAGCATCTGGTGGGCGGCCTGGCACGTGCCGAAGTACCTTTCGAGCCGGAAGGGCTGTTGGCCCGCTACGCAGCTGCCAGCGACTTTCTGTTGCCGCCCTTGCCCAACACGCTTTTCAGCCGAGACAGCAGTTGCTGGATCGGTGAGGGCGTGGTGCTGTGCCCCATGTACTGGCCCGCGCGCCGACAAGAGACACTCCTCACTGCCGCTGTCTATCGCTTTCACCCGCTGTTTGCAGGGAAGGTGTCGACCTGGTGGGGCGACCCAGACCAGGACCATGGCGGCGCCACACTGGAAGGTGGCGACGTGATGCCCATCGGACATGGCGCGGTGCTGGTGGGCATGGGGGAACGCACATCGCCACAAGCAGTAAGCCAGTTGGCCCGGGCACTTTTCGCGCAAGGCGCCGCCACCCACGTGCTGGCCGCGCAGATCCCGAAGTCCAGAGGGGCCATGCACCTCGACACGGTGTTCACGTTCTGCGATGTGGATCTGGTCACGACCTTCCCGGAGATGGTCGATGAAATTCGCGTGCACAGCTTGCGTCCAGGCAAGCAAGAAGGCAGCCTGGACGTGCGCACCGAGACAAAACCTTTTCTAGAAGTGGTGGCGTCTGCGATGGGCCTGCCACAGCTGCGATCGGTAGCCACTGGCGGCGACGCCTGGCAGTCTGAACGCGAACAGTGGGACGACGGCAACAACCTGCTGGCACTGGCGCCGGGCGTGGTGATGGGTTATGCGCGCAACACATACACCAACACGCTGCTGCGCAAGGCCGGCGTGGAGGTGATCACGGTGTCTGGCGCTGAGCTCGGGCGTGGGCGGGGCGGCAGCCACTGTATGTCGTGCCCGATCGAGCGCGACGCAATCTGACCTTCAACCCCCTGACGAAAGCCACCCATGAGTTTCAATCTGCACAATCGCAGCCTGCCGGCGTTGAAGGACTTTGAGCCCGAAGACATCCGCTTTTTGCT
>JAABRN010000308.1 GCA_011390855.1 Hydrogenophaga sp.
CGAAGCCAGCGCCATCGCGCTGCAGGCCAAACTGCGCGAGCTCAGCACCACCGGCGTGCCCGCCGAGGTGGCGGGCGAATTTGACGCGCGCACCGACAAACCCATTCTGCGCATCAGCCGCCGCCACCACGGCAACATCAAGAGCAGCATCATCACGCAGGACTTCGTGCACGGTGCCGACTACAGCGCGCTCGCCACGGCAGCGGAAACCTTCCGCGGCCTGCTCGGCGAAGGCGCCAAGGTCATGCGCGGCGAGGGCGACAAGCAGAAGGAAGAAAAGGTAAGCGACTTCCGCGTGGCCATGCAATGGCTGA
>JAABRN010000309.1 GCA_011390855.1 Hydrogenophaga sp.
TGATCTCGGAGGCTGAGCGCACCACCAGCCGCCAGCGCTACAAAGGCCTGGGCGAAATGAACCCGGCCCAGCTCTGGGAAACCACCATGGACCCCACCGTGCGCCGCCTGCTGCGCGTGCAGATCGATGACGCGATCGAAGCCGACCGCGTGTTCACGATGTTGATGGGCGACGAGGTTGAGCCGCGGCGAGATTTCATTGAGAGCAATGCGCTGCGGGCGGGAAATATTGACGTTTGATTTTTTTGTAGCGTAGGGCGCCAGAGTAAGTGCGACTCGCGCCACAGTGCTGCGACTGGCGGTCGCTAGTTGTTGCGACTGACCTACTTTGCCCAGGGAAGCACGATAGGCCAGGTTTAGTGATGTAGGTTTGGGTTCCATCTCTGGGAAGTGGCGTGCCGGCCGATTTTTTGGTCTGCTGGTCGCTAGTTGTTGCGACTGACCTACCAAAGTGGGTCTCCGGTACGAGATGGGAGCAACAGAGGAACGGCGGAGACTCGGTCGATCGAATCAACAAACCGGTCCCGAGGCGGTCAACTCCAACCCTCGAATGCGCCGATTGCTAGAACTGGTGAGGACGGTGGCCTCAGAGTGCTGGTGCCAAGGAAGGCCTCGCAGAGGCGCCTATACCACCCCAAGTCAACAGCCGGTGTGCAGCGACAGCCGTCGGTCGCGCTCGGGAGCTGAGTTCACGGTGCTTGGCACGAAGCTGTTATCTGCTTACCCTGCAGCGCAGCAGCAGCGATGACCGGTATCGTGGGGACTGCAGTCCACCAAGTTTGCATGCTGCAGGTACCTCTTCAAATCGCGGTTGGATGTCAGCTGCTCGAAGGGCCGCCGCAGGGCACTGTGAAGGGCACCTTTACGAGCTGGATGGTGGCGTGCTCAATGTCAAACTGATCATGCAATTGCTCGGTGGCGTTTTGCAAAAATGCATCCCCTGCTGGTCCGTCGGGCATGACCAACTGAGCCGTCATGGCGATTTCCGAAGTGCCCATGGCCCATACGTGAAGATCGTGCACGCGATCCACACCCGGCAGGGACTCCAGCAAGGCTTTCACTTGCAACAGGTCCACGCTTTCGGGCACGCCGTCGAACAACAGGTGCAGGGATTGCCTGAACAGGCTCCAGGTGCCGACCACGATCACGGCGGCAATCAGCAGGCTGACCACAGGATCCAACCATGTCCAGCCGAACCACAGCGCCAGTGCGCCTGCTATCACCACACCAACCGAGACCAGGGCATCCGCCGCCATGTGCAGAAAGGCGCCCCGGATGTTCAGGTCCTTTTCCCGCCCGCGCATGAACAGCAGCGCCGTTGCAGTGTTCACCACGATGCCGATTCCGGCTACCACCATGATGGTGACGCCCTCGACCGGTTCAGGTGATTGCAGGCGATGCAATGCTTCCCACACCAGCGAACCCATGGCCACCAGCAGAAGCAAGGCGTTAATAAATGCGGCCAGAATACTGGCGCGTTTCCAGCCATAGGTATGTCGGACATCAGGCCGCAACTTGCCAGCCAGCGCCCCGCCCCAAGCCAGCACCAGGCCGATGACGTCGCTCAGGTTGTGACCCGCGTCGGCCAGCAGCGCCAGCGAATTGATCTTCCAGCCGTAAAAGGCCTCGATCGCCACAAAAACAATGTTCAGGCCGATGCCGATGGCGAACGCAGCGTTGAAGTTGGCAGGCGCATGGCCGTGGTCGTGGCTGGCACTCATGGGGTTGCACTCTTTCGGCGCAACACGCCCGAGAGTTCCGTTCCTGGGGCTACAGTGTTGAACACCGTGCCGTACTTTTTGACGTTGTCATGCAGCAAATCCAGGCGTCGATCAGGCTCATCGGTGTCCACCACGATCTCGTAACGGATGGACTCCATGCGCGGGGGCACGTCCTGGCGAACGCCGTGCACCTGAACCTCCACACCGCGAAGCTGGAACTTGAGGATGGGCGTGACCCGCCCGATACCCTTGATCATGCAGGCAGAGAGCGCAGCCAGCAGCAGCTCGGCCGGGTTGAATGCGTCGGGGTTGCCCGCCAGGTCGGTGTCCAGATCGATGTGTGCGTTCTTGCAGGCCGCGCTGCTGGCGTGCGCACTCTCGCGGTGAGACGCCACGTAAAACTGTATCTTGGTAGGGGTGGTGGTCATGTGATTTGTTTATCCTTTGATTCGGACCATCCTCTGCTCACACCCACTGCAAGTCCTACGTTGTCTTGTTGAGAACATTCAGCCAGCCGCCGCATGGCGCGAGCGACATCCAAGATAGCGTGCGCCGTGAGTTCGTTCAGCAACAACCCGATCGCACGGAAGCAGCGTCGGGGGTCGGTTCGCAGCAAGCGGCAGAGGCGGCGGGCGCTGCCCCTGTGCCCCCGCAACAGCCGGTGCTGGCGGTCGTCGCCTGATGGCGTTGACCGATCACCGGGAAGTTCTTGCCCATCCATTTAAGAATGCCTCCTTCCATGTTGCTCCCGCGGTTGAAACCCTGGAACTGCAGGTAGTAAGTTGCCTTGAGGCTTCGGGCACCGTTCTCACAGACAAGTACGATGTCGCGGTCCTTGGGCAGTTCGGCCCAGCGCTGCTCCAGTTCCAGCAGCGGGATATTGACGATGTCCGGCACATTGAACGCCAGCGCCTCCACGTCATTGCGATCACGCACATCCACCAGCAACGCGCCTTCGCGCACCAGGCGCTGGGTGGTGGTAGGACACACCAGTTTCGCTTCTTTCAGCATGGTGGTGCTCCGTCAGGCTTTAAGCCATTGTTCAATCTTGTCGCGGCTGGGCACGCCACCGGCATGCACCACCTTGCCATCAATCACCACACCGGGCGTGCTCATGACGCCGTAGCCCATGATCTCGCGCAGCTCTTCGACCTTTTCCAGCTTCACCTCCACGCCATTGACTTTCGCCACCTGGTCGATGAGGGCGATGGTGCTTTTGCAGTTGGCACAACCTGTGCCGAGTACCTTGATGTCCATGATTTACTCCTGTTCCAATTCGAGATAAGTGAGGTTGGCGATCTGGGGCAACCAGACGTCCGCGTGTTTGAGGTGCTTGTAGGGGGTTGCGTCAAAGCTCCTGATTGCGGTGCTCATGTCGGTACCAGCGGCCACCGCCTGACCCATGTGGGCGCGCAGGGCTCTGAGCAGGTTGCCGGTATCGGCCTGTGCCTTCGCCAGCGTGGTCACGCTGCCGTGGCCAGGCACCACCACTTTCGGGTTCAGGGCTTCCATCGCTTCGAACGATTCGACCCAGGTCTTTGTCTTGCTCACCGGGTGCAGGCCCAGAATACGATCCACATAGACCACGTCGCCGGTGAAGACAACGCCGCTCTGCGGCAGCCAGACCATGCTGTCACCGGGCGTGTGACCGCCCTTGCGGTGCACCACTTCAATGAAGGTGCCACCGAGTTCCAGCTTTGTGTTGGCATCCTTCAGCCAGCGCGTGGGCAATGTCAGCTGGGTACCGTCCATCTTTTCCTTGAGCACAGGCGCATTGGCGCGCAGGTGTTCGGGGCCGCGCGCCTTCATATCGGCTTCGGCATCGGCGTGGGCGATGAGTTCCGCGCCCTGGGCCTTGAAGTAACCGTTGCCCAACCAGCGGTGGTCTTGCCCGCCAGTGTTGATGACCCACTTGATCGGCTGGGGTGTCACCCTCTTTGCTGCTTCAGCGATCTGGCGGGCGCTCTGAAAGCTGGCGCCGGAATCGATCAACACCGCACCAGCAGGTGTGACCACCAGACCAATGTTGGCATTGAGCGCTTCGTTTTCATAGGTGCGGCCCTCGATGTCGCCCACATGGGCGTACACGTTGGGCGCCACAGGTTCAAACTTCACCTCAACGGCTTGTGCCCATGTCGTGGCCGACAGGGCCAAGACAACCGATGCGGTCCTCAAGCCTGCAAGAATGTTCGCAGCGCGATGGTCATTCATGGAATGTCTCCTTGATTGAATTGATGACACAAAAGAGCGCGTAGTGCTCACATCAGCACGGCGTTGAACAAAAAGCCCACAGACAAAATGCCCAGCGCCACGATTCCCACGAAGATGGCAATCAGGCGCAGCTTGAGCACCTTGCGCAGAATGATCATCTCGGGCAGCGAGAGGGCCACCACGCTCATCATGAACGCCAGCGCCGTGCCCATGGCGGCGCCCTTGGCCGTGAGCGCTTCGATCACGGGCAGGATGCCAGCGGCGTTGGCGTACATCGGAACGCCCATCACCACCGCCATCGGCAGCGACCACCAGGCCGCTTCCTTGCCCATGAAAGATGCCAGGAATTCAGCCGGTACAAACCCGTGGATGCCCGCGCCCACCGCGATACCTCCAAGCACATAGGGCCAGACTTTGCCCACGATCTCGCGGACCGAGGCCATGCCTGCGGCCATGCGGTCGGTCAAGCCCAGTTGCTGCGCTTCCACATCAGATGACACCCTTGGCATCTCGCGCACCCAGTCTTCCAGGTGGCGCTCCAGTTTCATGGTGCCCATGATCAAACCTGCGATGAATCCCAGCGTCATGCCAAATCCCAGGTACAACAGCGCCACTTTCCAGCCGAACAGCGAGAACAAGAGGGTCAGGGCCACGGCGTCCACCATGGGCGCGGTGATCAGGAAAGAAAACGTCACCCCCAGCGGTACGCCAGCTTGCAAGAACCCAATAAACAGCGGCACTGAAGAGCAGGAGCAAAACGGCGTCACGGCCCCCAGCGCCGCGGCCATGCCGTTGGCTATACCGTGGGTGCGGCCGGCCAGCAGCGCGCGGGTGCGCTCCGGCGTGAAATAGGTATTGACCATGCCCATGACGAACACCACCCCGGTCAGCAGGAGCAGCACTTTGGGTGTGTCGTAAAAGAAGAACTGAAGTGCGCTGCCGAGGTGGCTCTGGCGCTCCACGGGCAGCATGGCCACCACCGCCTCTGAAAAAGGCATCAGCAGTTGGTAAAGGCCGCACCAGATCGCAGCAGCTGCGATCAGAAAAGCGACGGGCTGGCGCTTGGGCCAGCTCCACAAAGATGTGGTGAGGGTGGTCATACCCGTGAAGACGGTGACCACGCCAAAAGGATGCAGGTTTCCCGCCTTTTTTTTTGCACCTGCCTATGAGCAGAGAGTTGCCGACGCGTCTGTAGCGTCAGGAATCACCGAGCAATGGTGGCCGCGGCACGAAATCGTCAACCTTGCCGCTGGGATCAAAAGACACCTGACAGACCTGCGCCATGCGCTCTCGCATGCGCTGGCGAGCGCGCTGCACCCGCGATTTGGCGGCCGGCAGGCTCAAGCCTTTGAGCCGCGCAAATTCGGCTTGGGCCATGCCCTGCAAATCACACAATTCAATAACTTCGCGGTCCTGAGCGTCCAGCTCAGACAGCACCCTGGGCACGCAGACCACCAAGGCATCCACTGTATCCAGCTCCTCAGGTTCTTCCGGCAGATCTTCCCAATCAATCGGCAAGGATACCAGCGGCTTGCGGGCCCTCAGCCGATCAATCAAGGTGTTGCGTGTGATCTCAAAGAGCCAGGCACGTGGCTGGGTCACATCCGCTATGCGATCTCCTTGGCGCATGGCCTTAACAAAGCTGTCCTGGAGCACATCCTCAACGTCGCTAGAGACCGGCATCCTGGCGCGCAGCCAACCACGCAATTCGCGCTCGTGTCGGGACCAGATCAACAACAGGGTGTTCATAAAAGGAGAAGTTCGGACGCCTATCCCAAGGGTATTCTTTTGTCCCCCTAATGTATCGGTTCGCGAGTCGCCACAGCACCAGTAGAAGCCATTCTTCAGCCCACATGCCAACTGCGAAAAGCTAAACGGGTGAAGACCAAGGTTCACTTAACTTGAACGAATCTCCTGTCCGTATGGCTGCTTTGAGCACATACAACTTTCTCCGGGACGACTGTCGGCAGAAGGCCAAGAGCACCAGTTTGTCCGCAACGTGAGCGGCCATTCCCGAGCTTTGCACCTTTCGCCCCTGCCGAACGACCGGTCCAGGTGGTCGAGCGGTCGTTTGAGATCCTGGCCGGTGAACGACCGGTTGCGGTGCCGCCTTTAGACTCCGCCATCGAAGCTGAGTGACAGCAACCAGCCTTGAAGAGACATGCAGTTTTTCAGTTTCGGCTTTGCAGCGAAGGGCTACCAGTGGGTGCTGCCAGGCTTACACACGCTGACTGCCACAAAGCGGCTGTTGGAACTTGAGCCCACACTCCTCCTTGATAATCAGAGCGACTCAGTACCGAGACTTACGGCGACGCCCTGTCTGTTGAACACGGCGAAATTTTCTGGCCGGCCGAGGCGTATGGCCTCGATCATGTTTTCAAGAGGCTTTGTCGCTTCCTCGCTGGTCGGTTCGCGGTCTGCACTACCCGACAGGGCGGCCGCAAAAAGCATACCCCACTCTTTTCCCATTTCGCGAGCTTCATCCGTGAACTGCTGAAAACTTCCAACTTCATCAAGGCTCTTGTCCACGCACATTTGTGGAACTAGCGACCCGCCCTCGCCGCAGGTGAATCCGGCACGCTCAGCAGGGCTGGCGTCATCCGGCAACTCAATCGCGGCAAAGACAAACATCAGACGTTGACGTTGTGTTTGAGCGCGCGCAACGCTCAAGAGGTCATCAAAGCTGGAAATATTCATGGGATTTCGTTCCTCGTGGTTAGTTTGGACAACAGCGTCTCAGTGGTGTCCACAGCTTTGCCAAGCACACTGACATAGTCGATCAAACTTGGGCGGCGGCGCCTGACGGTGGGCGATGTAACCGTTCCGATATTGATAAAGCACAGGGCATGCTCACCATCTTGAAGCCCAAACAATTCTCTAAGTGCTTCTGCTTTCAACGCCTTACCGCTGGTGAGAGCCGACCCAAACCCCAAGGCGGTCGCCATTAGCAGCATGTTTTGCACCGCGCAGCCCGCAGAAAGCGTACGTTCAAAAAAGTCAATCTCACTATCGCCACGCTGAACATCCACCACCACCAATATCAGCAATGGTGATCGGTACGCCTTCTCGCGTGCACGGGTCACATGTTCATTTGTGGCCGAATGATCCCGTTCGATCAAAGATTGCACAAACGTATCTGCCAGTTCTGCTCGCTGCGATTCTGGAACGATGACAAATCGCCACGGCAGCAATTGACCATGGTCGGGCGCGGCTCCTGCTGCAGTCAAAATGTTGTGAAGTTGGGTTGCATCCGGAGCAGGTCTTGCCAAACGTTTGGGTCGCACGGTCTGACGCGTCTGAATGACATCGCCAACCACCCGCGAACGATCAATGAACGCTTCATCAATTTCAAAGGATGAAGGACGCTGATGCAAAGCCACGTTCGACTCACTCGACATTGAGTCTTCCATCGTGCTCAACATACGGCTGATAGGGACCAGTGCCACTGTGCGAAGCCAACGATGCAGACACGAATGTGCCATCTTTTGAATCGAAGACGTGAACCTCTCCATCATCGATCACATGGTGCCAATCGTGCAGCGACAGCAGGCCTGCCTCAACAGAGCGTCTCACAAATGGATAGTCCATCAGCCGTTCAAGTTGCAAAACCACAGCACGCTGCTCTGTACGCCTCAATACTTCCGCCCCGGGTTGCATTGGCAGCAACGCCTCGTCCACCAGTTTGAGCCAGGACCTTAGCGCCACAGCCTCCTCCGGGGCTCCGTCATAGGCGGTCATGATGGCGTCACAATGGCTGTGACCACAAATAATGATGCGCTCTACCTTGAGGCTCAGCGCGCCGAACTCGATCGCCGCTATGGTGCCATGCAGGCCATGGGACCCGTCGTAGGGAGGAACAAACGCGCCCACATTGCGGACCAAGAACAGCTCACCAGGTGCAGAACCGATTAACAAGTAGGGCACTAGACGTGAATCGGAGCAGCCGATGAACAGTGTTTTAGGGTGCTGCCGATGAGCGACTGAATCCTCGAAGCGCTGCTGGTGAAGAGGGAAATAGTCCGAATGGAAATCGCGCAATCGAAGCAAGAGCTCGTCTTTTTTCGGAAGTGTGTCCATGTCTAGTCTTTCGATTCAAATAGGTGCAGCATGAAATGATTGCGCCAAACACAGAGCGCCAAAGATCTGGCTCCATCTTTCCGCCGGTGCTACCCGCCAAGGGGGGGTGACGCGCTGAAGGCGCGGTGCGGGGGTGGGCCTACTGCACCAGCGGCGTGTCGGCTCCCTCCAGCTCCACACCCTCCACCAGCGCCTGCCCCACAAGCAGCTGCATGTACTGCCGCATCGCGGTACTTCTGGACTGCAGCGTCAGGCGAGCCGCGATCTGCTCGCGCACCTGCTCATAAGGCGGCAAAGTGCCCTTTTTCCGGCCCAGCACCTCGATGATGTGCAGGCCGAAGCGGGTGTGCACCAGGCGCGGGTGAACCCCCATGCCCCAGCGCGAATCGCTTTGGAAAAACAGCTCGTTGGCCAGCTCGGGGGCGCAGTCTTCCGGCGCCAGCCAGCCCAGATCACCACCCTGGGCGCTGGACGGGCAGTTGGACAGCTCGGAGGCCAGCTGCTCGAAGCGCCCAGGCGCCACGTCCTTGCGCGAGAGCTCCAGCAGTGCGGCCTCGGCGTGCTGCGAGAGCGCATGCACGTTGACACCAGGCGTCACCGCAAACAGGATGTGCCGCACCTGCAGCGCCTGGCCGACGATCAGCCGGTTTTTCTGCGCCTCGTAGTGGCGCCGGCACTCGTCTTCGGTCGGGGCGG
The DNA here is from genome assembly GCA_011390855.1 of Hydrogenophaga sp. GTDB lineage: Bacteria > Pseudomonadota > Gammaproteobacteria > Burkholderiales > Burkholderiaceae_C > Hydrogenophaga. The sequence goes on from JAABRN010000309.1 coordinate 8,705, forward strand.
GCGAAGTCACGGCCTCGTCCACCATGACCTCGATGATCTGGCGATGGGCGTCATCGGGTTCGCGGTAGGTCAGACCAGCAAAGCGCGGCAAGCGCCCTGTTTTCAACGCCTCCTGGCGCAGCAGTTCGGTGAAAGCGCGCTCGCGCAGGGTCTGCTCATCGAGTTCCTCACCGGGCTCGTGCAGGGTGATGCCGTTGATGCTGGCCAGCTTGGGGCTGGTCAGGCCTGCGCAGGCGCAGGTGCTGCTGCCGCAGCCCATGGTTGAAGCGGTGTTCATGAGGTGAGTCCTTGGGTGGTCCAGTGATCAGGCGCCGGGCTGGCGCGGCTCGTTGGGTGTGAGGCCGAGCTTGCGGCTGCGCACCACCTGGTAAGGGCGGAACACATAGGCCAGGGTGCCGAAACCGCTCCAGACATGGACCAGGCGCGAGAAGGGGAAGAGCAGGAAGATGGTCATGCCCAGCACCAGGTGCACCTTGTAGGGCCAGTCGATCGCGACCAGGCCGGCGGCATCGGGCCGGAATGTCACGATGCGCTGCGCCCAGTCAGACAGGGCCAGCATCACGCTCGCATCCTGATGGCCGTAGGAGTAGGGCAAGGTGACCAGGCCCAGCACCAGCTGCACCCACAGGATGATCAGGATGCCCAGATCGGTGCGGTGGCTGGTGAGGCGGATGCGCTCATCAAAGATGCGCCGGTGCAGCAGCAGCGACAGGCCAATGAAACACACCACCCCGGCGATGCCGCCGGCGGTCACCGCCACCAACTGCTTGGTTTCCGCGGTGATGAACGCTTCATAGACAAAATGCGGCGTGAGCAGACCCACCGAGTGGCCACCCAGCAGAAACAGGATGCCGATGTGGAACAGGTTGCTGCCCCAGCGCAGCTGGCCTTTGCGAAGCAGCTGCGACGAGTCGCTTTTCCACGTGTACTGATCGCGGTCGAAGCGCGCCAGACTGCCCATGAAAAAGACCGCCAGGCAGATGTAGGGATAGACGTTGAAGAAAAAGTTGTGCAGCGTGGTCATGCCTGCGCTCCTTGGGTGGGGTGGTTGATCTTTCTGACGATCTGGATGGGTTGCGGCTGGCCGGGCCTGGCCTGGCCCTCGGTGGAGCAGCCACCGAAGACCTCGGGCTCGGCCCAACTCTCGTCCATCGTTGGCTCAGGCGCGACCGCCACCGTGG